>JAGYLW010000069.1 GCA_018400915.1 Fidelibacterota bacterium | reverse complement strand
CACCAGTTCAAAATCAATAAAATCCGTATGATGAAAAATGATGGATTCCGGTGAGCGCTTTTCTCCCACGCCTTCCTTGGAATGCGTGGCAATGATATGCATGACCTCTTCGGGGACATCATGCTTGAAGGCAAGCCCCACGCCGCTGAAGGGATGCCGCAGGTAACGGCCGTAGCCGGACTTCACGGGTTTTCCGCCGATGATCTCGTATTCCAGCAGTTTGCCGACATCGGCCAGCAGGGCGCCGGCAATAAGGAAATCACGGTTGACCGCCGTCCGCCGTTCTCCATGCACAGCTTCCTGGACTTCATCCACGGCCATGCACATACGGCAGACTGCGCGCACATGGTCAATAAAGGGAATGCTCACATTCTCGGCCAGCAGGGTAAAGGGAATGGCCAGTAATAGCTCCCGGCTCCAGCCACGGTAATCCACGGCTTCATTCCAGATATCGACGACCTTTTGCCGGAGCGCGCGGTCCTGTATCTCTTTGATCTCGGGAAGCAGACGCAGTATTTCCATCGGGTATCCTCATCGTTATTATTATTGCAGGGAAAATTAAAATAAATATGATGTCTTTGCAACGGTATTCAGAAAAACATGGAAATTCCGGATGATTTTTCGGATACTATACATGTTGACCGATCATTAAACTATTGAAGGAGACCGGAAATGAAAAAGCCCCTCATATTCCTACTGATATCGCTGTGCGTATTTACCTTTGCGCTGGAGCCTTCCGGCAGAGCGCTGGAATTGTTTGAAGCCCGGAAATATACGGACAGCAACGGTGACACCCTGCTTTACCGCCTCCTTACGCCGGCAGAGCCGGAAAAGGATGAACAGTATCCCCTGGTGCTCTTCCTGCACGGGGCGGGCGAGAGAGGGAACGATAACGCACGGCAGCTTATCTGGGGAGCCGACCATTTCATTACGGAGAAACACTTGCAGGAGTATCCCTGTTTCGTTCTCGCACCGCAGTGCCCCCGGGAGGAACGCTGGGTGGAGGTGAACTGGGACCTCCCGTATCATGATATGCCGGAGAAACCCTCATTACCCCTGAAGCTGACGATCGAACTTCTGAAGGAGATCACACGGGAACTTCCGGTCGATGAGGACAGGATATACGTCACCGGGCTTTCCATGGGCGGTTACGGGACCTGGGATATCATTGCCCGCATGCCGGAATATTTCGCCGCCGCGGCGCCGGTCTGCGGGGGCGGCGATGCCGGGCAGGCGGAGAAGATCACCGGAATACCCGTCTGGATCTTTCACAGTGTGGATGATGCCGCCGTGCCGGTGGAGCGTTCCCGGAAAATGGTGATGGCGGTCCGGGAAGCCGGCGGAAAAAAGGTCCGGTACACGGAATATCTGGATGCCGGGCACGGATCCTGGAAACGCGCCTATAAAGCCCCCGAATTCTTTGAATGGCTTTTTGCTCAGGAAAAATGAACGTCACGGCTTGTACTTCGGGGCGGCACTGACCTTGCCGGTATCCCGCAAATAAAAAGGAAGGATCTCTCTTATGAACAGCAGTTTTGTTTCCGTCCGGGTGAATTCCACGGAGCCCTTCGTCCGCTTTTATGAAGCCCTGCTTGATTTTTACGTTGAAAGGGAGCTTCAGCCCGGCAACGGGATCGGGATCGTATTTATGAACAATGCTGACAATTTTACCCTGGAATTCGTCGCACATCCGGAGCATCCGGCAGCCGGGAATGAACGGGGTGCCGTCTCGCTGATGTTCATGAACAATGACCTTGAAAAAAAGAAAAAGATCCTGGAGGATCATAACGTTGAGTATGTCGAAGACCGCCTCCCGAACGGCATGAGATTCCTGCGTTTTCAGGACCCCGGGAACCTGGATATCGTCTTATATGAATAATTTCATGCAGAGAGAGTACCGTGATTTTCCGGAACGGGTCCGTCGGGGGTGGCGGGAGGCCTAGGGTTTCGCGTCCGGAACCGACTTCAGGTCTTTGATGCGCACATGCGCTTCCATAAAGTGCGCAAAGCCGATCGTGCAGATGGGAATAAGCCCGATAAGATGTTGTAAAAAGGCATAACTGGCGGCCGTGCTCTTGTCGACGCCCAGGAGGATGAGCGCGTAGACCATGGCGGCGTGAAAGGTCCCCACAAAGCCGGGGGCCGCGGGAATGGCAATGGCGATCATGGCCGTTACCATAAGGATGAACCCTTCAATGAATCCCAGGTCCAGGTGCAGGGCGCGGATGCCGGCCCAGTAGGTAAGTCCCGTCACGAACCACAAAGCGAAACTGTAGAAAAGGATCCTGAAAGGGTGGCGGATATCAAAAAGGGCCAGCATCCCGTGATGCAGGTCCTCAAAAAAGGTTGACAGCTTCCCCTGCTTTTTATCCAGGAAGGCGCTGATCCGGTGCCGCAGGCGGTAATACACAACAATCACGATACCGAAAACCAGCAGGAGCGCAACAAGCAGAACGCGGACGATCAGGATCTGCTTGTCGCTCAGCGGAAGTTTGACGAACAGTGAAAAAATGACTACGAAAAAGAAGAATGTCACCCCGTCGGTAAAGCGTTCAATGATAATGGAAGGGAAGAGGAGCGTTCCCTTTTTATCAAGGAATTTTCCCGTGACGTAGGCGCGAACGATCTCCCCCATCCGGAAAGGCAGTACGTAGTTCGTAAAGAACCCCGCTATCGTGCCTTTATAGAGCCTGAGGGTCGGGAAACGTCCTATCGGCAGCAAAAAAATACGCCAGCGGACCGCACGGATGTAAATGACAAGGATCATCCCCAGCATGCCGCCTGCATACCAGAGAAGATCGACGGAACGGAGCTCGTTGAGAAAATCAGACCACTCAATACCGCGGAAAGCAATATACAGGCCGGCAAGCGAAAGGATAATACTGAGACTCAGGCGCAGGACTTTGTGTTTCATGGACGCCCGGAATATAAAATATTAATGACTGCCTGCAGATCCGGCTTCTCCTGCGTGAGGATATTCATGATCTCAACCTTTTTAGAAGGCGGAAGCTGTTTGAAACGGGACTTCATTTCCTCCGCAAAGGATTGGTCCACCCCCTCGATCTCCATCAGCTCTTCTTCAAAATCAGAGACCATTCTCAGGGAATCCTCTTCCGAGGAAAGCAGCAGGTCCAGGCGGTCGCGGATCTCGCTTTCCTGCATATTGGGCTGCACCAGCTTCTCATACAGGGAAGGGGCGAAGTTTCCCAGCAACTTGAAGGAAAATGATTTCTCCTGCAGATCGCTCCTCAGTGAACCGGAAGGAATGGCAAGCAGGAGCCAGAAGATCAGGCTCATAATGATCGCCGCCTTCAGTGCGCCCAGAAAGAGCCCTCCGATCCTGTCCAGCCATCCGAGCTTGATGGCATGGATCACCGTTCGCAAAAAATATCCGGCGATCTGGGCCGCCAGGATCACCAGAAGGAAGATGAAAACGTAGCCGACGATGTCGGCGACCTGTTTTGACCAGCTGAACTGCAGTAAGAGCACATCGCTGGCCCAGGAACCGAGATTTGCCGCGATAATGATACCCAGCACCAGTCCGGCCAGCCTTACTGCACTGTTCAGCAGTCCCTGCTGATAGGATTTATAGATCAGGACAAGCGCCACAACGATGGTGATGATATCTACCCAGTACATATTGTCAGGTCCCTAAAAGTTTTTTTACGATCGACTGCACGCGTTTTCCGTCCGCACGCCCGGCGATCTTCTTCATGGAAGCTCCCATCACAGGTCCCATCTCCGAGATCGAGGCGGCACCGACTTCTGCAATGGCTTCCTTTACGATCGCCTCGACCGCTTCTTCGGACATTTCCGCCGGCAGGTATTCCTGAATGATCTCAAGTTCTTTTTTCTCTTCACCTGCAAGGTCGCTGCGTCCGGCCTTTTCATAGGTCTGCATGGAATCTTTCCGTTCTTTTGCGGCCTTTTTCAACACGGCAATTTCATCTTTTTCCTCAAGGTCCTTTTTTGCCTCGATCTTTTTTTCACGCAGCTTTGAGATCAGCATCCGCAGCGTGCGGACCCGGTCGCTCTCTTTTTTCAGCATTGCATCCTTCAAATCCGCCTGAATCCGATCCGTATAAGCCATAAGAACTCCTTGAATGAATTTTATCTGATATTTTACAAATGAATTATTTTATTAAAAAGGAATTTATTGTATTTTGTGCCCCGAACACCGGGAGGAAATATGCATAAAAACTTTCTGAAGCTGATCCAAAAGGAAAAGGTCCGTGTTCTCGGCCTGATGTCGGGCACCTCGGCGGACGGGCTCGACATATGCTGTGCGGAATTCAGCGGACAGGATCATTATCCGGAATACAGGGTCATTTCCACGGATTTTATTCCCTATCCGGATGCATTCTCCGAGGCGTTCAAACGCCCCCTGAAGCTCAGCGGAGCACACATCGCCCATCTTCATATGGAGTGGGGCAGGTGGGTCGGCAGGTCCCTGCAGGGATACGGAAAAAAATACGATGTGACAGCCATTCACGGTCAAACGCTCCTGCATCAGCCCCCGGACTATACCCTGCAGATCGGGGAGCCCGTTTGCATTGCCGTGCGGACCCGGAAACCCGTTATTTACGATTTCCGCAAGGCCGATGTCTGCCTGGGCGGGCAGGGAGCGCCGCTTATCCCTATCGTTGACAATTATCTTCTGCGTAAAAAAGCGTATGCAGTGGCGGCCCTGAATATGGGAGGTATTGCCAATGTTACCTATCTGCCGCCGCAGGAGTCGGATGCGCCGGTCCTGGCCTGGGATACGGGTCCCGCCAATACCCTTATCGACAAGGCGGTCATTGATTTCACCGGCGGGAAAGAAGCGTTTGACGATAGCGGGAAATACGCCCGCCGGGGTAAGGTCGATGCCACATTGCTTGAGTACATGCTGGATCATTCTTACCTGAAGAAAACCATACCGAAATCAGCCGGACAGGAGCAGTTCGGCCACACATTTTACAGGGACCTGCGCACCCGGGCAAAAATTGCCTCGGCGGATGACTGGTATGCGTTCATCCGCACACTGACTGAATTTACCGTCCGCTCCATTGCCGGAGAGATCCTGCTGCGCCTGCCTTCGGATCCGCCGGTCAGAACACTTTACGCCAGCGGGGGAGGTACGGAAAATACCATGATCATGCAGCGTCTGCAGGAACTGCTTCCCGGCAGCCGGATCGAAACCTTCGAGCTTCCCGGAATTCACAGCGACATAAAAGAGGCTTTCGGCTTTGCTTACCTGGGATATTTGTTTTTGCGGGGCCTGCCCGGAAATGTTCCCTCCGTGACCGGCGCATCCCGTGAGGCCGTCCTGGGAAAGATCGTATATTAACACGAAAAATTAGATAAAGAACATATTGCGGGACAAAGATTCATTCGTGTCTTGCGTCAAGCTGCCTCAGCAGTTCATAGAGCATGACGCCGGCGGCGACGGAGACATTGAGGGACTGTTTTATCCCGAACATGGGGATTTCCACAGCGATATCGGCATAGTCCAGGGCTTCTTCGGAGATGCCCTCCACCTCATTGCCCAGGATCAGGCAAAGCGGAAAGGGATACCTTGTCTTTTGAAAATGCCGGGAAGTTTCCGTGTGTTCCAGGGCTAAAACCGGAATATTCTCAGATCTGAAATGTTTCAGCACCGTCAGGATATCGGCATGGTATTCCCAGGGAACATTGCTTTCCGCCCCGACGGCCGTTTTGCTGATCTCCTTCCTCGGAGGTTTCCCGCTGATCCCGCAAAGATAAAGTTTCCGGACACCGCAGGCATCACAGGTCCGGAAAAGGGAACCGACATTATGCAGGGAACGGATATTGTCCGCGATCACATATACCGGCCGCCGTTCCCGTTCCATGAGACGTAATTCGCCCGGACGGGAGGATCTTATTGTGCTGTGTGCTTTCTTTCTGATACGCATATACACTATGCAGGGCCGTGACCGCGTTCCCATTCCTCCGCCAGACGCAGGCGTTCGCCCGCAGGGGGATGAGAGTAATAAAAGTATTTTATGAAAGGCCGGGGATAAGCGTTCGAGAGGTTGCGGTTCGCCAGTCCCGCCATTGACCTGCGGAACGCCTCCGCATTTCCCGTGGCATTCAGCGCGTAGCGGTCCGCCTGCCGCTCATGGTACCGGGACAGGGCGTTTGCAAGGGGGGAAACGATCAGCGTGTTCAGAAGACCGAAACAGAGGAGAAAGAGCGGGAAAGCGACCAGCATGCTGTTAAAAGTGGTCAGGTAGTTTGGATAGATCCGCAGCATGACCTGATGCGTGAGAAAAAAAACAAGCAACTGGAAAAGCGCCCCGAAAAAGATGTTCCTGAAGATATGCTTATGCTTGTAATGCCCCACTTCGTGAGCAATCACCGTTTCCAGCTCATCGAGCTTCATGTTGCGGATAATGTTGTCGCTGAGCACCACGCGCCGCGTCCTTCCCATGCCGCCGAGGAATGCGTTCTCTTTTTTGGTCTGTCTGCTCATGTCCTGAAGGTAGAACCCTTTGATCTTCAGGCCCGCATCGTGAAGGATCCTGCCGAGCCGCTCCTTCAGTGCTTCGTCTTCAACGGGGGTGTACTTGTTGAAGAGGGGAAGAATAAGCACCGGATACAGGGTGGCAAACACTCCGGATACCAGCACCATTGCCGCTGCGGCCCATATCCACCAGCTTTCCGGAGAGAGGCGGAAGGCAAGGAAAAGGATCAGGGCGAGCAGGGGATTGATGACCAGACTGAGCGCGACGTCCTTTGCTTCGTCGGTGAAAAATTGTTTCCGGTCCTGGTTGGAAAAACCGAACGCATGTTCGGTGCGGTAGGAAGAAATGTATGAAAAGACAAGGTCGGACGGAAGTGTAAAAAGCGTCAGGATCCAGATAAAGCAGAGAAAACGAAGGGCGGGGGACTGCGGAAGGACCTCAATAAGCGGCGTGCTGACCCATAGGATAAAGACCAGCATCAGACAGAATGTGCTCAGCTGGCGGATCAGGGACAGCTTTCGTTTTCGGGTTTCGTAGTTCCGGGCCAGCCGCTGTTTACCGGGGTCGAGAAGGGGATGTATTTCTATCATGTTACTTGATTTTTAAAATAAAGGAGTCCGGGATATGGACCTGAAGTTTCTGCAGGCATTCGGAGGCGTCCGCATAGGTTCCGAAATTCCCGATGATCAGCCGGTAGAGCATCCTGTCGCCGGTCCGGGTCTCTTCGATGTAGCTTAAATAGTCAAAATGGCCCTGCAGGCGCCGGGAAAGCAGCACGGCATCGGAATGTTTGTATGTCGAATAGATCTGAACACCGTAAAGTATTTCCTTCGGACCGGAACGGTCACGGTCGCGCTCTACCGGAAGATAGGGATTGTCCTCAGGTCTTTCCAACGTGGGAGAGAGCGAGGCGAAAAGTTCGGAGTACAGAGAGCGGGGAGCCGGAAGGGTATCTGAACCGGGGACCGTGTAGAGCACCTCGGTCGGATACACCGCATAGATCTCCAGGCTGTCGGCCGCGGCTTTTGAGATCCAGAAAAGGTCGGGAGCGTTCTTCAGCCGGTCGTTGACGGTCACGGTGACTTTTTTTCCGCTCTGTACATAAAAAAGCTCAACTTCGGTGCCGAAGGGAAGGCTTTCATGCGCCGCCGTCAGCTTTTCCTGTGAAAAGATATCGCCCCCGGCGGTCTCTTTACCCTCAAAAGCCTCATCGTAGACAACGACCCTGCAGGGCGTCTGTGCATGAAGGAAAATAATAAGAGCAACGATCACGAAACTGAAAAGGATCTTTTTCATAGTAACCTCACTAATCTAAAACACATACGCCGTGTTCAGGGACGCCTGGAACATCGAAACTTCGCGCATGGTCTTATTAAGCGAAAGAATATAAGATAATTTTGGTGTGAATTGCCAGTTTTTTAAAGAAATATAAGTACTCAGATCCGCAGATATGTCGGAGAGGCCCGCCGGGATGTTCTTCCCGTAACGTTCATGGGGAAGCGCGTTCGCCCCGGTGTTCAGTGCCAGCCGGACCGGCAGGAAGACGTCGAAAGTGTGCGCGACGGAGCATTTCCAGTACCAGCTTTTCAGCACCGGATCAACATAGCTTTCGACCGTATAGGGGAAAGCGCCGCCCGTGCCGGAAAAACGCAGGTTAAACTCCAGGGTGAACGGCGGGGAGTTTTCGACACCGGGGAAAAAATAGGCTCCGATCCCTCCGGATATCATAAAGCGGTCATTAAAATAATGGTAGTAATTGAACATTGTCAGTAATTCATGATAGGCGGAAACGTCTTCCAGGGAGCTTACGCAGAGCTGGCTGACACCGATGCCGGGGCCCGGGAAATAGGCCGATCCGCCGAGGGAAGCGGAAGGAGCGGAGTGCTCCGGGGAATATCCGCGGAATACATACCGGGAGTAAATTTCCGGATGGACGCTGAAGTACACTTCCGCACCGGCATGGCTGAAAAGCATGAAAAAAGAAAGGATATACAGAGAACGTATTTTTTTACTCATAAAACATATTAATACTTTAGAAGGAATAAATCAACACGCAATCACGGCGTGGCA
>JAGYLW010000068.1 GCA_018400915.1 Fidelibacterota bacterium | reverse complement strand
GGCAGGAATTACGGGAGCGGGGCATCGATGTGCTCGTTTCCCAGGCCGGCGCCATCAGCACACCCGGATACCGGCGGACACAGCATGCCAAAAAGGCTGCGGGGACCCTGGATGCCGCAACGGTGGCGGAGAGGACGCTCAGGCGGCTGGGGAAAGGCCCCCTCACCGTTCCGGGGATAACGAATAAAGCGGTGCGTTTCCTGATGACGCGACTGCTTCCGCGAAAGACCGCCATATCCATTATGAAACACAATACGGAGAACTTGTCATGAGAACACAGATACTTGGCTTTTTTACTCCATGGATCATCTACGCCCTGATCACGCTTCTGCACCTTGTCCTTCCTGCAAAGCGGGTCCGGGGATATGTCCGGGACGAAAAGAGCGGTGAGATCCTCCATTACCGCCTGAACGGCTTCCTTGTGCTGATCGTCAGTATTGTCCTGTGGTTTTTTGCGGGCTATAGCGGATGGGTGCCCTACGACTGGCTGTACACCGTGCGCTGGGAGAGCCTGGCAGGCGCGGCGTTCCTGGGGATCGCGTTCTCCCTGTTCATGGTGGTGCCGCAGCCGTCCACCGGCAGACCGGCGGCGGCGGACCTTTTCCTGGGAAGGCGGAAAAATCCGCAGACCCCCGGAGGACGCATCGACGCGAAGATGTGGCTGTACCTGATCGGGGCGGTCATGCTCCAGCTCAATGTCCTGAGCTTTGCCGCGCATCATTATCTGTCCGCGGCGGATTTCAATCCCGGCGTTTTTTTGTCCGCCGGTCTTCTGACCTGGTTTATCTGGGATTACCTGAGTTTTGAACGGGTGCATTTGTACACCTATGACTTTATCGCGGAGCGGGTGGGACTCAAACTGGGCTTCGGATGCCTGACCTTTTACCCCTATTTCTATGCCATTGCGCTCTGGGCGACGGCGGGACTCCCGGATCCGGGACTTTCTCCCGTGCTCTACGTGCTGTTTGCGGCAGTGTTCTTTAGCGGCTGGATGCTGGCCCGCGGCGCGAACATGCAGAAATACACCTTTAAGACCCGGCCGGAAGCGGACTTTCTGGGGATGAGCCCGGGGGTGCTGTCGAACGGCGAACGATCGATCCTGGTCAACGGGTTCTGGGGCTTGAGCCGGCATATTAACTATCTCGGCGAGATCCTGATGGGCGTGGGGATCGTCCTGAGCACCGGCCACCCGGAGGTGTTCTGGATCTGGCTGTATCCGTTGTATTATGCCCTTCTGCTTTTCCCGCGCCAGCGTGACGACGACAGGATCTGCGCGGAAAAGTACGGAGAGCTCTGGGAGGAATACCGGGAAAAAGTGCCCTACCGCATCATTCCTTTTGTGTATTAGTATTCCTGCCGGGATATGCATAAAAGCTCATGTTGATCCTGTCTAATAAATTTATCCTGTATCTCTTGTCGCTTTCCTGAGGTCTTCAGCGCGTTCTCTCGCCCGCTTTTTCCCGCATGAAGTTGGCAAGTCGCCGGAGGTCCGCACTGAACCTCCGTATCCCTTCGGCCAGTTTTTCCGTGGCCATGGCATTTTCGTTCAGCATCCAGCGGAAGGTCTTCTCATCCGGGGAGATCTTTTCCAGGTCCAGGGATTTCGCACGGACCGGGTCCAGCTTTCGGGGAAGTTCCCCGTTCTCCTGTTCAAGCTCCTTCAGCAGTTTCGGGGAAATGGTCAGCAGGTCGCATCCGGCCAGCGCCTTGATCTCGCCGGTGTTGCGGAAACTGGCGCCCATGATCTCGGTCTTGTAAGCGAAATGTTTATAGTAATGGTAGATCTCCGTCACGGACAAGACTCCCGGGTCCTTTTCGGCGGGTATACTGTCAACGCCGCGGTCCGCCTTGTGCCAGTCCAGGATCCTGCCCACAAAGGGCGAGATCAGCTGAACGCCGGCTTCGGCGCAGGCAACGGCCTGAATGAAACTGAACAGCAGAGTGAGGTTGCAGCGGATATCTTCCTTTTCGAGAATTTCCGCGGCCCGGATACCTTCCCAGGTGGCGGCGATCTTGATCAGGATGCGTGAACGGTCGATCCCCTCCTTCTCGAAAAGCGCAATGATCCGGCGGGCGGTTTCCATCGTGCCTTCCTGGTCAAAAGAAAGCGTGGCGTCGACCTCCACGGAAACGCGGCCGGGGACAATGGCAAGGATCTCCTTTGCGAAATTCACCGTGACCCGTTCAAGCAGGGGACGCATGCTTTTCCGGGTGTCGTGGATATCCACGGGACACTGACCGAGCGAGCGGTCCAGAAGGCCTTCGTATTCCGGCATTTGTGCGGCGGCATAAATTAACGAGGGATTGGTCGTGGCGTCCCGCGGCGCATATGCCTTGATGGAGTTGAAATCGCCGGTGTCGGCAACCACCACCGTCATTTCCTTAAGTTTATCAAGTGTACTCATGCGGCACCTCACTGTTGACTTATGATCCCGGTATCCGGTCGCTGTTGATCTGAAACATTCCCTGAAATATACGCCGAAACCGGAACATATACAACAACTTCAAACAGCGTGCATGCCTGCGGCGCCCGACCTTTTCAAACATTGCAGTTGAAAATGGTGTATTTATTCACCATGTTATAAGGCAAACGGATCAATTCAACGGAACTTGCCGAAAGGAAGCGTGCAGTATGAGGATCAGCGTTGCGTATAATCTCCGGACCGCCAAGGCGGATGCCAGGGCCAAATTGCTGACCCGGGAGGAGATCGAATGGATCTGCAATGCCGTGCGCAGCCTGAAACATACCGTGACGCCCGTGGAAGTTTCCGGGAATGCGGAGGAAGTTAAAGCAAGATTCCTGAAAAGCCGTCCCGAGCTGATCATCAATCTTGCTCCGGGGACGGTCAATGGCAGTGAGGACACTTTTTATCCCGACCTGTATGAAGCACTGGGAATCCCCTATACCGGCGGCGATGCCGCCTTCCTGAAAATGAACCTCGACAAAAACCGCAGTAAGGCACTGCTTGCCGCAAGGGGTATCCGTGTTCCCGGGGGGACAGTCGTCAGGGAAACGGCGGAAAACCTGCCCGGCGATCTGGAATATCCGGTGATCATCAAGCCCGACCGGGAGAGTTCCAGCAAAGGCATTTCCCAGGATTCCGTCGCGGAGTCGGAGGAGGAGGCGAAAACATATATTTCCGGCCTTCTGAAGGATTTTCCCGGAGGGCTTCTCGTTGAGGAATTCATTCCCGGCCGCGAATTATGCGTCCCTTTTATCGAGGATTTTCCCGGAAAGATACTGTCGATCGTTGAGTATGCCTTTGAGAACATGGAACAGGCGGGCGTAAAATACAATATCTTTGATTACGACATGAAACAGGAAGGGAAGTCGGCGGAGGTGGTGCGTCCCGTATGCCCCGCCGGGCTGAACGCCATTGAAAAACATGCCGTGAATGAGATGGCCCGGAATGTGTTCGGGATCCTCCGCTGTCCGGATATCGGGCGTGTGGATATTCGCCTGCACGAGAACGGCAAGCCGTATTTCATCGAGCTCAATCCCATTCCCAGCCTGCACCCGAAAGGCTCACTGATGGTGGCCGCCCGATACCGCAATCTGGAATTGCGGGATATCATGCGTTTTATGATCCGCTCCGCCTCGGAACGCCACGGGATCCGTGAAAAACGCTGACGGCGTGTGATGCCGTGTTGGTTCAGCGTGTTCCGGACGGCCCGGTACTATTTTAGCAGGGAAACTTTCCCGCTTGACAGGGTGTTGTTCAGTTCGGCAATATAAATGTAGGTCCCGGAAGGAAGCGCCCGGCCGTTCTTGTCCGTGCCGTTCCAGGAAACGGTGTGTTCTCCGGCACCGCGGACATCAACCGTAAAGCGCTGAACAAAGCGTCCGGATATGTCATAGATCCTGATCTCCGCCTCATCACTGATATCACTCACCACCCGGAAGCGGATGCAGGTCGAGCGGTTAAAGGGGTTCGGATACGCATGCAGGCCGGACAATTCGGGGACAAGGGGTTCACGTGCGGCAACGGAAACCGGGATCTGCGCCTTCAGGGCCATGATCCTGTCATAGGATTCCGTGATCTGTTCCTCTGTGATAATGCCCAGGTCAACATGTTCCCGGACGACGCGGATGACCTCCGAGACCAGTGAGACATCATGATACTGATTTCCCGGATAAAGCAGAATATCCGCGCCCGCCTTGACGGCAAGGACGACGGCCTGGTCGAAGCTGTAATTGTTGCTGATCGCTCTCATGGACATCGCATCCGTGATGACCACTCCCCGGAAGCCGAGACTGTCCCGGAGAAGCCCGCTGATCGTTTTTTCGGAAAGCGAGGCGGGATAAACGGAATCAATCTTTGCGTTGTAAAGATGCCCCGCCATGACCATCCCGGAATATCCGTCTGAGATCAGCTCACGGTAGGGTACAAGTTCCGCCCCGGACCAGGTTTCCGTGATATCCGTAAAGCCCAGATGGGAATCCTGCTCGGCGCTGCCGTGGCCGGGGAAATGTTTCAGGGCGGTCATGACACCCCGTTCCGCGGATTCCGAGGCAAACCAGGAGACATGATCGGTCACTTTATCGGGATCGGAGGAAAAGCTGCGTTCGAAATAGCCGATGGCCGGACTTGAAGGATTGACGTTGACATCCGCAACAGGCGCCAAATTCGTGTTGATACCGGTCGAGGAAAGCCAGTCCGCCATCATTCCCGCATAACGCCGGGTCGAGTCCTCACTGTCAACGACCGTTCCCAGATGATACGCAGTGGGGGTGCGGGAAAAACCGTTGTTCTCGTCCAGCCGCGCGACGGAACCCCCTTCCTGGTCCGTGGCGATAAGCAGCGGCGTGTCCGCCATGTCCTGCAGCGCCGCGTTCATCTCCACGATCTGCTGAGGATTCTCAAGGTTGCCGGCGAAAAGCAGCACACCGCCCAGATTGCGGTGCTCAATATCGTAATGGAGGGTGTCCCTGAAATTCGAATAAGGGGAAAACCCCACCATGACCATCTGGGCGATCTTCCGCTCAAGCGTTTCCTGAGCGCGGACCGGGAAAATGAAAAGCCATGCCAGGAAGAGACAGAACAGCGTTCTGCGTATTGAAAGCCTTTGGATATTCATGAATTGCCTTACTCCTGAAAAAAAGATGCCTGAAGAAATATTTCCGGCTTAAGATACCGAAAAAAATGCCGGAACGGAAAATATTTCATCCTGAAAAACAAAAATATTCCGCCGGAAGTCGGCAGCGGAACATGAATCTCGCTGTCCGGATGCGCGGCAGCTTTCCGTAACGGGGGATTACAGCCGCTATGTTTTTCCCTGTCCACGGAAACTACACGGCGGCCTTTCGGGGATGCGGCGGCGGGCACATTGTTCCACTAATTTATTTGTCACTATCCGGATTAAAATGTATATTCAACGACGATGGATATATTAAAGGAAACCCGCCTTCACGGCAAGGCCGTCTTTGACGGCGCCTTATTACATGTGCGTAAAGATACCGTCAGATTGCCGGACGGGAAGACGTCGGTGCGTGAATATATCGAGCATCCCGGCGCGGTGGCGCTGGTCGCCTGGCTTCCCGGGGGCGAACTGCTGATGCTGCGCCAGTTCCGATATCCGCTGAAGCGGGTTTTTACCGAACTGCCGGCGGGAAAGATCGATCCCGGGGAAAGGCCGGAAGCGACCGGTTTGCGTGAACTCGAGGAGGAGACCGGCTACCGGGCAGGCGAACTGCGTTACCTTACGAAGATCCATCCCTGTATCGGATACAGCGACGAAGTGATCTATATCTACGAGGCGTTCGGACTGGAGAAAGGGGACAAACGACCGGATGACAATGAGTTCATGCAGGTATTCACGCTCAGCCTTGAAGACGCGGTGCAAAAGGTCCTGGACGGGGAGATCACCGATGTCAAAACCATGATCGGCATTCTTGCCGCTAACATAAGAAAGGATGATGATGAATCTTAAAAACAGGATGCATGATATCCGCGACGGGATCTGCCACGATCCGCACGCTGTCCTGGGTATGCACGAGAACAGCAGACTGGAGAAGGTCATACGCGTCTATCAGCCGGAAGCGGTCGGGGTGAGCGTAACGCTGAGCGAAAGCGGGAAACGGCTCGAGCTGTCGCCTGCGGAAGTGAAGGGGTTCTGGAGCGTCGCCTTTAAGTCGGAATCCTTTGAACAATACGAGGTCCATGCTGAATATCCGGACGGGAACCGCGATGACTATGTCCATCCCTATCAGTTCATGCCCTGCATTACGGAAGAGGATGCCTATCTTTTCGGAAAAGGCGACCATCATTTTATCTATGAGAAACTCGGCGCACATGTCTGTGAGATCGACGGGGTGAAGGGAGTGTCCTTTGCCGTCTGGGCGCCGTCCGCACGCCGGGTGAGCGTGGTGGGGGATTTCAATCTCTGGGACGGCCGCAGGCACATGATGCGGGTCCTTGGTTCCTCGGGGATCTGGGAAATCTTCGTCCCCGGGACCGATGCCGGCCAGTATTACAAATATGAGATTTATACGCAGGACGGCCGCTTGTTGTTGAAGACCGATCCCTATGCTTTCCGTTTTCAGCTGCGGCCGGGGAATGCCTCGCAGATCTATGCTTCCGATTATCAGTGGGGCGATAACAAATACATGCGTACGCGTCCGCAGCACACCCTGGACCGGCCGGTGAGCATTTACGAGGTGCATTTGTCCTCCTGGCGGCGGAAAGAAGACTGGGAATGGTACAATTACCGTGAACTCGCCCCCCTGCTGGCGGAATATGTCAAAGAGCGCGGGTTCACCCATGTTGAGCTGATGCCGGTGATGGAGCATCCCTTCGATGCTTCCTGGGGATATCAGGTCACCGGATATTACGCCCCCACCAGCCGTTTCGGCGAGCCGGACGATTTCCGCTACTTTGTGGACTACCTGCACCGGCAGGGGATCGGGGTCATTCTGGACTGGGTGCCGGCGCATTTTCCCAAAGATGAATTCTCCCTGGGACGTTTTGACGGCACCGCCCTTTATGAACATGCGGATCCCCGCAAGGGAGAGCATCCGGACTGGGGCACTTTCATCTTCAATTACGGCCGCAACGAGGTGGTGAATTTTCTCATCTCCAACGCCCTCTACTGGCTGAAGGAATTTCACGCGGACGGGCTCCGCATCGATGCCGTTGCCAGCATGCTCTACCTTGACTACAGCCGCGAGGAAGGCGAATGGCTTCCCAACCGCTACGGAGGGAATGAAAACCTGGAGGCCATCGAGTTCATGAAACGGCTGTCCACGATCGTGGGGAAATATTTTCCCTCCTCCCTGATGGTCGCCGAAGAATCCACGGCCTGGGGCGGCGTCAGCCATCCCGTGCATACCGGCGGCCTGGGCTTCGATTATAAATGGAACATGGGCTGGATGAACGATTTTCTGCGCTATATGACCAAGGACCCGATCCACCGGAAACACCATCACAGCGACATGACCTTTTCCATGCTCTATCAGTATTCCGAGAATTTCATTCTCACCCTCAGCCATGACGAGGTGGTGCACGGAAAGGGCTCTCTGCTCAGCAAAATGCCGGGCGACGACTGGCAGAAGTTCGCCAATTTCAAGCTTCTGCTGGCCTTTATGTATTGCCATCCCGGCAAGAAGCTCCTGTTCATGGGAACAGAGCTGGCGCCCTGGGGCGAGTGGAACGAGGAACGCGGTGTGGAATGGGAACTCCTGCAGTGGGATCCCCACCGCACGGCGGACAAGTACCTCAGTGCGCTTAATCATTTTTATCTGGCTTCCCCGGCCTTATGGCAGAAAGACCAGGAACCCGCGGGGTTCGAATGGATCGACGGCGGGAATACGGAGCAGTCCGTCGCCAGCTTTTTCCGCAGGGGGAAGAAGAAAAAAGAGGATGTCGTCGTGCTCTGCAATTTTACGCCCGAGACCTATTTTGACTTCCGGCTCGGCGTGCCGGAACCGGGGACCTATGAAGAGGTCTTCAACAGCGACGATAAGGAATTCAACGGCAGCGGGGTGATACGCAATGCGGCACAGAATTCGGAGAAAACGGAATGGAACGGCCGTCCGCATTCGGTCATGATCGGTGTCCCGCCCCTGGCATGTGTGATCTTTAAACGCAAAGAAACAGCGGATGCAAAATAGAACGATCCTATACGCGGTGATCAACTGGGGGCTGGGACATGTCACACGTTCGGCGCCGCTGATCCGGCACCTGCTTGAAAGCGGAAACCGTGTGGTCCTGGTCTCGCACGGCAAGGCCCTTTCCTTTCTGCAAAAAGAGTTCCCCGGATGCACTTTCCGGGACGTCCGGGACCGGAAGATCGATTATACCCGTTATCCCTTCTTATTCGTGTTCAAGATCGTCTCGCAACTGCCGAAAATGTGTTTCGGATGGGGATATGAACGAAAAAAGATGCGGGAGCTGGAGCGGGAATTCCGGCCGGATCTGATCATCAGTGAAATGCGCCTGGGTTTCTGGTCCAAAAGGGTCCCTTCGGTCCTGATCACCCATCAGCTGCGTTTCCATCTTCCCCCGGGGCTGCGCTGGGCGGAGATCTTCGGCGAATGGTTCAATTTTCTGGTATTCCGAAAATACGACAATATTTTTGTGCCGGATGCGG
>JAGYLW010000067.1 GCA_018400915.1 Fidelibacterota bacterium | reverse complement strand
GCAGTTTTCAGCTTGAGACCACCCGCAGTTTCAAACCGCATATGGCGGTCATCCTGAATATTACACCCGATCATCTGGACCGCTACGATTCATTTCTGGATTACGCACTGACAAAGTGCCGTATCCTGATCAATCAGGAAGAAAAGGACTATGCCGTACTGAACCGCGACGACGAAACCATCAATGCCCATGCAAAGACACGGGCCTATGTCATCCCGGTGTCGAAGGAAAAACTGCCGGACTCGGTCGCCTATTTTGACGGGGAGCATTTTTCCTTCCGGATCGGCGAACGCTGGTATAAACTCGCCAAACAGGATATTAAGCTTTTCGGCGTACACAATGAATACAATATCGCCAGCGCGGCATCGGCGGTTTCGCCGTTTATCCAGGATCACAAGGGCGTCTTCAGTTCTCTGCGGAATTTTGACAGTATTCCCCATCGTATCGAATTCGCCGGAGAGGCCGGGAATATCCGCTTCTACAACGACTCCAAAGGCACCAATATGGATGCCGTAAAAATGGCGATACGCAGTTTCAACTCTCCGCTTCACCTTATTCTCGGAGGCAGGGACAAGCACAACGATTTCCGGGAGCTGATCCCCTATTTGTCGGGAGAGGACTCCGTGTACAGTATCGGGGAGGCTTCGGGAAAGATCATCCGGCAGCTGGAAGCATTCTCCCCGCTTCCCTGCGGCGATCTGGAAACGGCGGTAATGAAGGCATTTGAACGCGCACATCCGGGCGATGCCATCGTATTGTCCCCCGGCTGTGCAAGCTATGACCAGTATACGGATTTTGAAGCGCGGGGAGATCATTTTAAACGCATCGTAAAACGGATCATGGGATTAGGCAATGAAAACGGATAAACTCGAATATCCGGCAAGTTTCAAGGTGTTCTCGATCACCCTTCTGCTGCTGATCTGCGGAGGAATGCTCATCCTTTTTTCCGCAAGCACGAGGGTCGCCTACAATATCGACGGCAATGCGAACAGCTTCTTTGAAAGCCACATCAAATACCTGGTGCTCTCCGTCCTGATCGCATTCGTGTTCTTCCTGATCGACTACCGGAAGATCAAGCGCCTGTCCTGGCTCTTTCTCGTCATTACCGTCACCCTGCTCGGGGTGACCCTCGTTAAAAAATTCAGCAGCGGGAACGGCTCCGCGGTCCGCTGGTTCTCCCTCGGGGGCAAAAACCTTTTTCAGCTTGCAGAGGTCGTAAAATTCACGCTCATTATTTATATCAGCGCCTATATCGCGAACCACCGCGAAACACTGGGGGATTTCCGCAAAGGACTGCTTCCGCCGATGCTGATCTCCCTCATGCTTATCGCCATGATCGCCCTGACCCCGGACTTTTCTTCCGCATTCTCCCTGTATGTCATCATTGCGGTGACCCTCTTTATCTTCGGCGCTTCCCTGTGGCAGCTTGGGCTTATCTCGGGGCTCCTGGCGCTGCTTGGGGGTGCCTATGTCTGGTTTTCCCCCTACCGGCGGAGCCGCATTCTGTCCTTCCTGAACCCGGAGGATATCTCCAACGGCAGTTACCAGATCCGGCAATCGCTTATCAGCCTGTCCGGAGGCAGGTTCTTCGGCCGGGGGTTCGGGAACAGCACCGGGAAGAACCTTTTCCTCCCGGAAGCGCATACGGATTTTATTTTTTCCATTGCCGGAGAGGAGCTCGGCTTTATCACCACTTTCCTGATACTCCTGGGATTTACGGTGCTCTTTATTTCGCTTCTGCGTCTGGCAAAACAGGTCAGCGACCCCTTCGGGAAAAGCATTATGTTCGCAACCGCCTTTTCCATTGTTTACTATGCACTGATCAATGCGGCGGTCTGCGTGGGACTGGGGCCGGTCACCGGCCTTCCGATGCCCTTTATCAGCAAGAGCGGTTCACAGTTGCTGGTAAACCTTGCCCTGATCGGCATATGCCTGAACATTATCAAACAATCACAGCATGAACAGCAAAAAAAAGCAGAGTTTTTACATGAGCTCTAAAAGCACACCTACGATCATCATCAGCGGCGGAGGCACCGGGGGGCATTATTATCCCGCCATGGCCATCGCCGAAGCCATTCAGCGCTTATCCGGGTCAATGCTGAAAGATATTCGTATCGACTGCCACTATGTGGGTTCCGCGTTCGGTATTGAACGTCGTCTTGCACCCGGGTCCGGCCTGAAATACACGCTGGTACCGGTAAAGGGCTTTTCGCGGTATTTCTCAGTCCGCGCATTCCTGCAGAACCTTCTACTGCCTTTCCGCCTGATAAAGGCCTGGCTGATCACACTGGTGCTCTACCGGCAGAAAGATCCGGTCGCCACCGTCGTAAGCGGCGGATACGCTGCCGCCGTTCCGGGCTACATCTCCGGACGCAGACACATCCCGCTCTTCGTACAGGAACAGAACGCCTTCCCCGGCGTGACCAGCCGTATACTTTCCAAACATGCAATGGCTTTCTTCTATGCCTACGATGAAGTGAAAGCACATATCCGGCACGATGTGCTGTTCATCAAAAGCGGGAATCCGGTCCGCAGCAACATCATTCCCGTGGATAAGCACGAGGCCCGTAAACGCTTCGGCCTGGACACGGCGTTATTCACCCTCCTGATATTCGGCGGAAGCCAGGGTTCGCTGAGCATCAATACCTATATTGCAAAGCGCATCGAATCCTGGATTTATAAATATGAGATACAGGTGCTCTGGCAAACCGGCGAGGCCAGCTATCCGATGCTGAAGCGTGATTTCGCCGAGCATAAGCATATCCACCTGCTGAAATATATCGACGATATGGCCGCCGCCTATTCCGCCGCCGACATGGTGATCTCCCGTGCCGGAGCCCTTTCACTGGCAGAAATTCAAAAAATGCGCCTGCCCGCCATCCTGGTTCCGCTGCCCGGCGCTGCGGGAAACCATCAGTATCACAATGCGAAAGCACTGGAACACCGCGGGTGTGCGTTCGTCGTGGAAGAAAAGGATTTTCCGGAAAATCCTTTCACGCGGCATCTGAATGACATGATCAATGATCCGGAGAAACTGGCCGTGATGCGGGACAACTTCCCGGAAGACAGGGAAAATGCAGCGGAAAAGATCGCTGCATCCGTCATTAACCATTTACGTGCATTTTATGCCTGGAGTTAATATGAGTGATAACAGGATCACAAGCGTTTTCGGGTCGATCAGAAGCATCCACATGATCGGTATCGGGGGAATCGGCATGAGCGGCATTGCAGATGTACTGCTGCGTCTGGGTTTTCATGTGACGGGTTCCGACGAGGTGGAAAGTACGATCACGGAACATTTGCGCAGCCTGGGGGCGGAGATCAGCGCACAGCACCGGCGTGAGAATGTCAGCGCTCAGGACCTGGTGGTCTATTCCTCGGCAATCAGGCCCGAGAATCCGGAATTCAGGCAGGCGGAAAAACTGGGCATAAAGCTCATCCGGCGGGCGGAGTTCCTGGGAATGCTGCTTTCGGTGTGGCCGATCCGCATCGGGGTGGCGGGAACGCACGGGAAAACGTCCACTTCCTCGATGATCGCCTCGGCGCTTTCCGCCTGCGGATCGCATCCTTCCATGTTCATCGGGGGGATCATCAAAGACCTGAAGACCAATGCCCTTATGGATTCGAAAAGCTACGTGGTCTTTGAAGCGGATGAGTACGACAGGACCTTCCTGGCGCTGCCCCCTACCATTGCGGTGATCACCAATATCGACACCGACCATCTGGACATTTATTCTGATATCCACGACATGAAAACCGCCTTCCTGGAATACGCCAACAGTGTCCCCGAGAACGGAGCCGTCATTCTCTGCTATGACGATCCGGAAGCGCAAAACATTCTGCCGTATATCGACCGTCCCTGTGTGACGTACGGCACAAGTTATTACGCCGATTTTCGTATCGGCGATATCCACTACGGAGACCAATCGAATTTTTCCCTTGACTATCAGCATGAAAAGATCGGCGATTTCGAAGTCTCCCAGGTGGGGAAACACCATATCCTCAATGCAACGGCGGCCCTGGCCACGGCATATCTGCTGCATCTGAATATCAGCGATGCGGGCAAAGGGCTTAAGAACTTCGCCGGCGTTGAACGCCGTTCCGAACTGCGCTATGATGACAAGCACATTCTTTTTTACGATGATTATGCGCATCACCCCACGGAAATATCGGCCACGCTCGAGGCGCTGCGGACCCGCTACCCGGACCGGCGCATTCTGGCGCTTTTCCAGCCCCATTTGTACAGCCGCACCCGCGATTTTGCGTCCGGTTTCGCGAAAGCGCTTCAGCAAGCCGATGTGGTATACCTCGTGGATATCTATCCCGCACGGGAAAAGCCGATCGCGGGCATCAGCAGCGCACTGATAGCGGACCTGATGAAGAACAGCGGATTCCGGGAGGTGCATCTGGTAAAGAACATGAATGACGTGCCCGCAAAACTTGTCCCCGCACTGAAAACGGGTGATATCGTCATCACCCTCGGAGCCGGGGACATCTGGAAACTTTCCGACAGCCTCTATAAGGAGTATCATGCAAAACGCAACACAGAATAGGCATCAGAGGCTCCATGCGGTCCTGTATATGTGCATCGCGGCGCTGCTCTTCGCGCTGGCGCTGATATACTGCCGCTATCAGCAGGTATTCACGGTCAAAGAGATCCGGGTCTCCGGGAACCGGGAACTCAGCGAAAAATACATTACACGCACCAGCGGCATCAAGCGCGGGGCCGGGATGTTCGACCTTGACCTCGGCGCCGGCGTCAAACGCCTCATTGAAGAACCGTATATTTACAATGTTTTCATCAGCCGTCAATTCCCCGACATTGTCAATATCCATGTGATCGAAAGGAATCCGATCGTACGTATCGATCTCCGCGACACCTATGTACTGGACGCCTTTGCCACCGTCCTTCCCCTGCCGCGATCGTATTCCATCGATACGCTGCCCGTGATAAAGGGCGTGGACCCGGACCTCGCCCTCGAGCCCGGCCGGCAGACATATCATCCGGATATCCGGCACGCTATCAATTTTTTCAATTATATGCAGCGGTACGGCGAAACGATCCGCGGATACTGCCGGCATATTACCTGGGCGGAGGACAGGGGATGGATCATCCGCAGGAATAATGCATATCCTCCCGTATATCTGGGCAGCGAACAGCTGGAGAAGCGCATTGATATCCTGCATGCGTTCATCAGCAAAATGAAAGAGGAGGACCGGGATATGCGCAACTTCAAATACGTCAGTCTGCGTTTTAACGACCAAGTCATCGTACGGGATTAATTATGAGTGTGAACATGAGTGAAAAGATCATTTTAAGTGCCCTGGACATCGGGACCACCAAGATATGCGCCATTATCGGCGAATATGACAAAAGTGTCTCCGAATACCATGTTCTCGGCGTGGGGAAGGTCCCTTCTTCGGGCATGAAAGGCGGCGTCGTGGTGGATATCGACCAGATGCGGAAATGCATTGACGATGCCGTGACCAAGGCACTTGAAAAGGCCGGCGTGGAAAAGATCACCGGGGTGACGGTGGGCATTGCCGGCGACCATATCCGCAGTATGGAAACGGAGCATGCCATTTCCATCAACCGCCCGGACAACAGTAAAAAGGTCAATATCATTGACGAGAAGGACATGGTCCGGCTTGAGGATTCCATCAAGAACATCAATATCGGCATCGACCGGGAGATCATCCACGTGATCCCGCAGGAATATATCATCAATGACCAGATGGTGGTAAAGAACCCGCTGGGGATGTCCGGCAACAAACTTACACTGAAAGCGCATGTGATCACCGCAGCCATCAACAATGCCAGGGACCTGGTCAACTGCGTCCAGAAAACGGGCCTGAACGTCAATGACATCGTCCTGGAGCCCCTGGCATCCGCCGAGGCGGTGCTTACCTACGATCAGAAGGATCTCGGCGTCTGCCTGATCGATATCGGGGGCGGCACCAGTGATATCACGATCTTCCGCAACGGCCACCTGATCAAGACCAACATCGTGGGTTTCGGCGGGGAGATCATCACCCGCGATATCGCCTCCCTGGTCCAGACTTCCTTTGTAGAGGCCGAGCGCATCAAGAAGCATTACGGCTGGGCCACCACAAAACTCGCGAAGATGGAAGGCGTCCGGGAATTCTATATCAAGCCGGTGAACGGGAAAACGGATATCGCGCTGAATTCGGTACAGCTCTCCGATTTCATCGAGGCGCGCCTGAGAGAGATCTTCCTTTTCGCCCGGGAATATATTAAGAATACTCCCCTTAATGCCGGAATCGTGCTCACGGGCGGCGGATCCCTGCTGCGCGGTGTCGAAAAGCTGGGCGAAGAGATATTCGGCACCAACTGCCAGATCGGTTTTCCGACCCACCTGAACGGCCTGGAAAATGAAAGTTATACCCCGGATTTCGCCACGGGGATCGGTTTGCTGCATTCGGCAAGCAAGCGTTACCTGAAACCCAAATTTCCCTCAGGGCAGTCCAAGATGACCCTGTGGAACAAGATCAAAGAACGTTTATCGGAATTTTTCTAATGAAAATAAAACCATGGAGGATCCTATGTTGATCGAATATGACGGATTGAAAGAACAGAAAGCCAGAATCAGGGTCATCGGCATCGGCGGTGCGGGCGGCAACGCCATACAGCGGATGATCAGCGGGGAACTCAGCGATGTGGAGTTCATCGCCGTGAACACGGACGCGCAGGCGCTGGACGAGAACCCTGCGGAGATCAAGATCCAGATCGGCGCCAATCTGACGCGCGGACTGGGCGCCGGGGCCGATCCCAAGATCGGGTATCAGGCGGCCCTGGAAAGCAAGGACCGGATCGAGGATGTCGTCCGGGATACGGACATGATCTTTATCACTGCCGGCATGGGAGGCGGTACCGGGACCGGTGCGGCACCCGTGATCGCGGAGATCGCCAAGAACAGCGGTGCCCTTACGGTCGGCTTTGTCACCAAGCCCTTCGTGTTTGAAGGCCTGCCCCGCATGCGGCGGGCGGAAGAAGGCATCGAACGGCTCCGCGAACATGTGGACACCCTGATCGTGGTCCCCAATGAAAAACTGCTTGATATTGTTGACGAAGAGACGAATTTCGAAGAGGCCTTTCATATTGCGGATTCCATCCTGAACCAGGGAACCGCCGGCATCTCGGACCTGATCACGAAACGCGGGATCATCAACCTCGATTTTGCCGATGTAAAGACGGTGATCAACCGCAAGGGACCCGCCGTGATCGGTGTGAGCCGCGCCGGAGGACCGAACCGCGCCATCAAGGCTGTCGAGAATGCCATTCACAGTCCCCTGCTCGAGAACAACTCCATCAAGGGCTCGCGGGGACTGCTGATCAACTTTACCGGCGGACACGATCTGAGGATCACGGAGGTCAGCAAAGCGGCCACCATGATCCAGCAGGAAGCCGGCGAGAATGTAAATATCATTTTCGGTGCGCTCATTGATGAAAAAATGAAGGACGAGGTGCTTGTAACGGTGATCGCCACCGGCTTTGACGGGAAGCACGACGAAGAGGAAAAAGAGGAAGAACACCTTCCCAAGAACGCCCTTCCCAGCTACCAGCCCCCGATCGAGACACGTCAGGACACCGCGGAAGACGAAGAAAAGGAGCAGATCGACATCTTCCGCGGCAGGGACATTCCGCGGCCGTCTTCAGACGATATCCCGGTATTCGGGGAACATAAGCACGAAGATACCTTCTTTCCCCCGCTCGACAATAAGCAGGAAGAAGATCTCAGCGTCCCCGCCTACGTAAGGAAGTTCTTCAAACGCAAATAAAGAAACCCTCTACCTCCTTCTGAGAAGCAGCCGCCCGTACCCGCGGGCGGCTGTTCTTTTATCCCCGCTATTTCCCTGTTGCATCCCTCCTTTCACCTCCCGAAATCCTCAACTCTAAACTCTCCTCTCTAAACTCAAATCACTCCCATAAAAAAAACCCCGTACGGCATAAAGCGTACGGGGTTTCCCAAATGAAGCAGTAATTGCTTATTTCGTGAGCACTACCTTACCGGCGCGGAAGGTATTGTCCACGCGCAGCTGGTAAAAGTAGACGCCTGATGCCAGATCACTGCCGTCAAACATCACGTGATGCTGTCCGGCTTCCATGTGTTCATTGGCGATCAGTGTTGCAACATTCTCTCCGCGCGTGTTGAAAACCGTTAATGATACATTACCGGTTGCCTCAAGCGTGAAGGGAATGACGGTTGAAGGGTTGAACGGATTCGGATATGCCTCGCCCAGTTCAAAGGAACGGGGTTCGAAGACATTCCGGACCGCGGTGGTGTACTCGTTGACATCGAGCACTGCGATCGGATAGGTCTGAGCCGCATAAGAGGAAGTGTAAAGCACTTCATCCTCAGGGTCTTCATCAATATTCGCGACCTGGATCACGTTCCACAGACCGTCGGATGCCGATGCATACTCAAATGCAGCTGAATCAGCGATGGTCAGTTCCCAGCTTGAGGGTTCCGTGACATCGCCGCTGCCCAGGTATTCCACGCGGAACATGATGGCATTGGGAAGGCCGGAATAACGTGAACCGAAGATAAAGTCCATATTGCCGTCATTATCGATATCGCCCTGGTCTCCGCCGGCCAGATAGCCGCCGTTC
>JAGYLW010000066.1 GCA_018400915.1 Fidelibacterota bacterium | reverse complement strand
TAAGATCCCCTACGTTCACGGATTGACGATCGGCGAACTTGCGCAGGTGTACAACGAAGAAGGCCTGCTGAAAGACAGCGTGAAATGCGATCTTACCGTGGTCCCGATGAAGGGCTGGGAACGCAGTATGTCCTTTGAGGAAACCGGGCTTTCCTGGGTGCCGTCCTCTCCGCACGTACCGGAAGGGTCCACACCTCCTTATTATGTGGCGACCGGTATCCTCGGCGAACTGTACGTCATGAACATCGGGATCGGCTATACCACTCCCTTCAAGACCTATGCCGCCGAATGGATGGATGCCAATGAGCTCGCGGAGGAAATGAACAAGCTGGGCCTTGAAGGCGTTATTTTCCGTCCGGTCTATTACAAACCCTTCTACGGCGCTGACGAAGGCAAGAACGTTCAGGGGGTTCAGGTGCATATCACCGACTTCCGGAAAACGGAACTGATGTACCTGCAATTCCGTTTTATGGAAGTGCATCATAAGCTTTATCCCGAACAGGATCTTTTTGAGAAAGCTCCGCATCGCTGGCGGATGTTCGATATTGTCTGCGGCACGGACGAGGTCCGCAAGACATTCATGGAAAATTACCGTTTTGCGGATATCAAACCGATCTTTGAGCGGGATGTGGAAGCGTTCCGGGAAATGTCCGAAAAATATTATCTTTATAAATAGGAGATGAAGAAGCATGAGAAAATACAGAATATTATTGATGATGGTCTTATCGGTGTTTACGGTGCTGTCGGCCGCCGACAACCGTGAATTCCGCGCCACCTGGTCCATTACCTGGCATCAGTTTTCCGCAGGCATGACCGCGGATCAGCTCAAGGCCCGCACCCGCGAGATCCTGGACCGGCATGTCGAAGCCAATATGAACGCCGTATTATGGCAGATGCGCCAGGGTGGTACGGCGTATTATCCTTCCGCCATTGAACCCTGGGGATCTTATCTGGGCTACAGCGATCCGGGCTATGACCCTCTGGCGTATGCGGTGCAGGAAGCTCACAAGCGCGGACTGGAACTGCATGCGTGGTTCAATACCTTTCATTGTTCGAGCACCATTGACGGTGCTCCGGCCTCGGAACATCCCGAGTGGGTCTGCCGGGACGGTAACGGCGACCCGATGACAAGCAGCCGGGCATTGTCCCCGGGTCTGAAGGCGGTGCGGGACTATACCCTTGAACTGGTCGTCGAGGTCGTGGAGAATTACGATATCGACGGCATTCACTTCGACTACGTACGCTGGAACGAGTACGACAACACCCAGGCCGGCATCATGTTTGCCGAACAGGCCGAGGAAATGCAGCTTCCCGACGGGCAATATCCCGAAGGCATGCTGGAATACCTGCAGGAACGTGAAGCAAAACGCCGGGATATGAGCTTTTCCAAGACTTCCGCCACCGACAGCCGTTATCTTTATGATGCTGAGCATCCGCAAAGCGGAGGCATTCCGGACAGCACCGACCTTTATCCCGATGCAACGCCCGGTGTCAAATTTTCCTCCTGGGGCGACTGGCGCCGCGGGGCCACCAATGTTTTCATCAAGGCCGTACACGATACCGTTCAGGAGATAAAGCCCTGGGTCAAAGTGTCTCCCGCCGCACTGGGACGTTACAAATCTGCCAGCTGGAACGGGTATTATACCGTGTTCCAGGACGCCGCACGCTGGTTTAACGAAGGATGGGTCGACCTGCTGACGCCCATGAACTATCACTGGCTGAGCGGTGTTGAAATGTACAGTCAGCTTACTTCCGACTGGGGTCCCAACATTACCGGGGGAATTGCCGAAGGCCGCCCGTATTCGGTGGGGCCGCCCTCCTATCTTCTGAACGGATGGCCTCCTCACAAGGACATTGTCGAAAAATGCCGTGAGATCTCCTGGGTGCAGGGATTCCAGTTCTTTTCCTACGGGAACTGGCGGGACTCCGATTATCCCGAGGAGAGTTCACATACGGTGTTTGCCGATGCGACCAAGCAGCCGTCCTATCATTTCCTGAACAGCGACGTGCCTGCCGCCCCGACGGTGGGCTGGGCGAAAAACAGCGACAGTTCCTATACAATAACCGTCAATCCCGATGCAGGTGTTACGGCGCCCCAGTGGTTCGTGATCTATCGCTCGAAGGACAATACTTTCAGCAGGGACAATGACGAGATCGAAACGATCGTATATTCCGATTCCGCCTTCACCTATGACATCCGTTTTGACGGTCTTCAGAAAAACAACGGAAAATATTATTATGCGGCAAGCATGTGCAGCCGCTACTGGATCGAGTCTCCGCTTTCGGGAACGGTCAGCACCGACACGCTTCCTGCCGTGCCGCCGCAGGTCACGGAGCATGTTCCCGCCGACAATGCGGTTGAGGTGCCGAACAACCAGGTCGTGATCCTGCATTTTAATAAGAGCATGGCTCCGGAAAGCGTTGCCGCCCATCTTTCCGTAAGCCCGGAAGTCAGCAATCTTGATCTGCGCTGGGAAAACCCGGACTGGGTGCGCGAAGATCATCTTGTTCTGTATCTGAGCGCTTCCTGGCAGTTTGAAACGCAATATACGGTAACGCTCGGCGAGTCCGTCGCGGATCAGGCGGGAATGTACATCGACGGGAACGGCGACGGGACCGGAGGCGATGCCTTCGCTTTCAGTTTCACGATCTCCGGTGCGGATGAAGAGGCTCCACTGATCATTGAGACACATCCCGTACAGGAACAGATCGAAGTGGACCCCGATGCGCCGGTCTCGCTGGTCTTCAACGAACTGCTCGATCACAGCAGCCTGGAGGAAAAATTCACCTATTATTATGCGGGCAATACCCTCTACCCGGAGTATTCCGCCTATGACGGCGAAGACTCCCGGACCTACGTCAATGTGAAACCGAGATCCCTGATGGCCTCCAATGAGACCATTACCCTGGATATCGCCCCCGGCATCCGCGACACCACCGGCAATGCGATGGGAACCGCCACGCACAGCTTTTATACGGACAGCTCCTATTATGCGGCCCGGGAAATGATCGACGCTTTCACCGGTACATACGGCTGGTCGCGTCCGGGCTACAGCGGTTCCACTTCGGGTATCAATGACGCCGCCTCCACCACGGCGATCGTGAGCGAAAACCATGTTGCGGGATTTTTACCCGATGAACGCGCATTGCGGATCTACTGCGTGCCGGATACGACGGACTGGTTCGCACGTATATATTCTGCGGACCTGAACGCAACGGACGGGCTGGACACCGCCAAGGTCATGCAGGCATATGTCTTCGGCGGCGGAAAGGAATATGAGTTCCGGTTCTGCATGCGGGAACACAACAGCAGCAGCGGGAACCTCTTTGAGGTCTCTCCCTGGTACAGGGTGGACTGGAACGGCTGGAAGCTACTTGAGTGGGATTATCATGATCCTTCGCAATTTGGCGAATGGTCGGGCATGACCGGCGGAAGTCTGGACGGGACCAAATATAATTACGATTCCATCCATCTGCGTCCCGCCGGGGAAAATCCCGAAGCGCCGGTAACTTCCTATGTGGACCAGCTGCGCCTCGTCGAAAAGCCCGACGGGCTTCCGGACCCGAACCTGCCGCCGGTGATCGCGGACATTCCCGACACGACGACAATGACCGACGAAGCCGTATACGTGCAGGCGGACGTGAGTGACCCCAATCCGAACGATCAGCTGAAGCTGCAGGCCATCCCCGACACCTCGGCCATACGGATCCGCATCTATTCCTCGCCGGTCGGGAAAATGCGCGTCCGTCCGCAGGCACCCTACCTGGGGGTAAGTACCATTATGGTGGTCGCGACGGATGACGGTGTCGGCGAGCTTTCCGACACGGCGTATTTCGACCTGACCGTCACGCCCAATACGCAGGTTGCGGATATTCCGGAGACCTTCAGGGTCTATCCGAACTATCCGAACCCCTTCAATCCGGTGACCACCCTGCATTTTGACCTGCCCGCAAGCGAACAGGTAAGGATCGAGATCTTCAATATCCGCGGACAGCGTACCGCCGTGCTGACGGACCGCTTTTTCGAAGCGGGATCGTACAAGCTGAAATTCGACGCCGGCTTTCTGAGCTCGGGCGTGTATTTTTACAAGATCAGCGCAGGTGAGCACATGCATGTTGACCGGATGACATTGCTGAAATAGGGCATCCTGCGAACACAAAAGAAAAAGGCGGTCTTGCACCGCCTTTTTTTATCGGTATTGTCCGGCGTCCCTGTTTTCCGTTACCGCCTGCCATACGGGGGTTTTTCTTGGGTCCGGCGAAAAAAGTCAATGGATTTTCAGAGTGAATTTACTATATTAAACGATTGTTAAATGGACAGTATGATGTTCTTTTCCAACAGGAGATAAGCATTGAAATTATCAACATTTAAGAAGGGCCTCCATCCGGAAGATTACAAATATCTGAGTCAGGATCAGGCCATTGAGACACTTCCCCCTCCCGATGACGTATATATTCCGGTCCAGCAGCATATCGGAACGCCCTGCGAGCCTCTGGTGAAAAAGGGCGACCGTGTGAAAACGGGACAGATCATCGCCGACAGTTCCGCCTACGTTTCCGCCCCCGTCCACGCCACGATCAGCGGAACGGTAAAGGATATCAGCAAATATTATCATCCTCTCGGCATGCGGGAGACCATGATCCATATACAGCGTGACGGTGAAGAGGAATGGGAATACCTGGAACCCATCGACGACTGGAAGTGGACTCCCAAGGAGAAACTCCTGAAAACAATACGGGATGCGGGTATTGTCGGACTGGGAGGGGCCACCTTTCCCACGCATGTAAAACTGGCCCCGCCGGATGACAGGGCCATTGATTCCTTTATTCTGAACGGAGTGGAATGCGAACCCTACCTGACAGCGGATGACCGCCTGATGGTGGAAGAGGCCGATAAGATCCTTCTCGGGATGTCCATCATGATGCATATTCTGGATGTGCAAAAGGGCTACATCGGCATAGAGAACAACAAGCCCGGGGCCATTGCCAGAATGCAGAAGCGCGTGGTGGAACTGGGCTATCCCTTTAAGATGGTGCCCCTGAAAGTCAAGTATCCCCAGGGCGCCGAAAAGATGCTGATCTATTCCGTGCTCAGGCGCAAGGTGCCCTGCGGAAAACTTCCGATGGATGTGGGCGTGGTCGTCAACAATGTTGCCACGGCCTATGCGGTTGCCGAGGCGGTAACGGAGGCAAAACCGCTTATTCAGCGTGTCATTACCGTCACCGGCGACGGCGTGAAACAGCCCAAGAACCTGATGGCCCGCATCGGCACTCCCTTTAAGGAACTGTTCAATGTCTGCGGCAACGTAAAAGACAATGTGAACCGGATCTTTATGGGCGGTCCCATGATGGGAATGACGCAGTATCATCTTGAATCTCCCGTGGTAAAGGGCAGCAGCGGCATCGTTGCGGTGACGGGAGACCTGGTGGAAGAACTGACGACCTTTCCCTGTATCCGCTGCGGAGCCTGTGTGCTTGCCTGCCCCATGAACCTGCTTCCCCTCAGACTGTCGAAATTCGGCCAGGAGAACATGGCCGGCGAACTGGAAGACTACGGGGTCTCGAACTGCATTGAATGCGGCTGTTGTGCATTTGCCTGTCCGGCAAACATCCCGCTTGTCCAGTGGATACGCGTCGGGAAACTGCGGCTCCGCGAACATCAGGCGAAAACGGCGAAGGAGAAAGCATGACGGAGAAAAAGAACGATATAAAGGAAACACAGGATCCGGCGAAGACGGAAGCTTCCGCCGAAAAGCAGGCAAAAAAAGAGGTTCCCGCTGAAAAGCAGGAAAAAAAGGGGGCTTCCGCCGAAAAACCCAAAGCAAAGCCGAAACCCAAAAAGAATCCGCGTGCAAAACTTTTTAAATCCGAACGGATGACCATTGTGGCGCCCGCGCCGCATGCAAAAGGGAAACAGAGCGTGCCGCGCATTATGTATACGGTCATTATCGCCCTGTTACCGGCGGTCGCCGCTTCCATTTTCTTTTTCGGCACACGCGCCATGGTGACCCTCATGGTGGCGGTCTTTTCGGCCATGGTCGCCGAATTCGCCTGCAACAAGATCATGAAGACCGGGGTCACCATTGACGACGGCAGCGCGATCCTTACCGGACTGCTGCTGGCAATGACCCTGCCTCCGACCTTTCCCGTCGCAGCGACGGCCCTGGGTGCCGTGATCGCGATCGTTTTCGGGAAACAGGTTTTCGGCGGGCTCGGGGCCAATATTTTCAATCCGGCCCTGATCGGCCGCGCCTTCCTACAGGCAAGCTTTCCCGTGAAGATCACGACCTGGACCCTGCCGGCTTTTGCAAGTTCAAGCGCTTATTTCGACATCGCCACATCAAAAGCGGTTGACACGGTTTCGGGTGCGACCCCGCTGGGTTTGTGGAAGTTCGAAGGAATAGGCACGCATCTGAAGCCTCTGCTTTTCGGGAACATCGGGGGCTGTATCGGTGAGACCTCGGCCCTTGCCCTGCTGGCGGGCGGCATTGTCCTGCTGATCCTGAAATATGCGGACTGGCGTATCCCGCTGAGCTATATCGGGACCGTGTTTCTTTTCAGCGGCGCCCTGTGGCTGATCGATCCTTCCCGCTATCCCGATCCGCTGTTCATGATCCTCTCGGGCGGACTCATCCTGGGAGCTTTCTTTATGGCAACGGACATGGTCACCTCTCCGGTCACTCCGCTGGGGACCTGGATCTACGGCATCGGGATGGGGGTCATGCTGGTGGTGATCCGCCTCTGGGGAGGCCTGCCCGAGGGTGTGATGTATTCCATCCTCTTTATGAACGGACTGGTGCCGCTGCTGAACCGATGGACACGGCCGAAATATTTCGGCGAGATCCAGGAAGAATCGAAAAAGAAGTAAAGGAATGCCGATGTCGAATTCTGCAAAGATCATTATTGTCCTGACTGTGATCACGCTGTTCTCCGGCGGTGTTTTGGCGCTTTTGGACAATTTCACCGCGCCGAAGATCAAGGCGCATCAGGAGGAAGTGAAAAACCGTGCGCTCCGTGCCGCACTCCCGGATAACGACAGGGTGCAAGAGGTAACGAAAGGTGACTACCGTTTTTACGCAGCCTACCGCGGCGATGAAATGGTCGCGCTGGCATTTGAGGCTTCCGGAGGCGGTTACCAGAGTGAACTGCGCTTAATGGTCGGTGTGACACCGGATTTTAGCACGATCACCGGAGCAGTGATCCTGGAACAGGTGGAGACGCCCGGACTGGGGACCAAGATACAGGAAGATCCCGCCAATAAGGAGAATCCGGGCTGGTTCATGGGACAGTTCACCGGACTGAGAACGGAACCGGAGATCAGCTATGTGAAGAACGAGGAGCCCGGAAACGATCATGAGGTCCGGGCAATCACCGGAGCGACCATCTCCTCAAAGGCGGTGGTGAACATTTTGAACGAGCATATCAAAAAGGCCGAAGCGGCCTGGAACGAATAAGGAAAAAGACCTGCTTTACATCTGGAGCATTCTATGAAAGAAAAACCTGCAATACAGGAATTTATCAAAGGACTCTGGGACGAGAACCCGGTGCTGGTCCAGCTGCTGGGGCTCTGTCCGACCCTTGCCGTCACCGTGTCGGCGGAGAACGGCCTGGCAATGGGGGTGGCGGCGACGTTTGTCCTGGTGTGTTCAAGTTTTCTGGTATCCCTCCTGCGGAACGTGATCCCCAATCAGGTGCGCATCGCATCCTACATTGTGATCATCGCCACCTTTGTTACGATCGCGGACCGTTTTCTTGCGGCGTATACGCCGGAGATCAGCAAAAGCCTCGGACCCTTTATCCCCCTGATCATCGTGAACTGCATGATACTGGGACGGCAGGAGGCTTTCGCTTCCAAGAACAAACTCGGGCGCTCCCTCCTTGACGCTCTGGGGATGGGCGCAGGCTTTACGCTGGCGTTGCTGGTGCTCAGCTCCGTTCGCGAGGTCCTGGGTTCGGGAACCTGGTTCGGCATGGACATCATGTGGGCTTCCTTTTCCACATGGAAGGTCATGAGCCTGCCGCCGGGCGCTTTTCTGACGCTGGGCTGCATGATCGCCGCGGCGAACTGGATCAACAGGAGGAGGCAGACATGAATTTAATTGTGGTCTTTATCAGTGCAGCGCTGATCAACAACTTTGTGCTGAGCCAGTTTTTGGGCATCTGTCCCTTCGTGGGCGTTTCCAAAAAAATGGATTCCGCTTTCAGCATGGGTATCGCCGTCACCTTCGTGATGGTCATTGCCGCCATGGTCACCTGGCTGATCTATTACCTGGTCCTGGTGCCCTTCAATCTGGAGATCCTGGAATACGTGTCGTTCATTCTGGTCATCGCCTCGCTGGTCCAGCTGGTGGAGATGTTCATCCGCAAGGTCAGCAAGCCGCTTTATGACGCGCTGGGGATCTTCCTCCCGCTCATCACCACGAACTGCGCGATCCTGGGACTGGCCTTATACGCGATATTGAACGAATATAACTTTCTACAGACACTTGCCTATGCCGTCGGCGCCGGGGCGGGCTTTACCCTTGCCCTCGTGATCATGGCGGGGATCCGTGAAGAACTGGAACTGGTGGAAGTGCCCCGTGCCTTTAAGGGCGCCGCCATCACCATGGTCATCGCCGGCAGCCTGGCGCTGGCGTTTATGGGATTTGCAGGACTAATATAGGGAATACTATGGATATTCAATCGATACTTATCGCGGCCGGAAGCATGGGCGGACTCGGACTGATCTTTGCCGCCGGTCTTGCGATCGCCAATAAAAAACTGCATGTCGAAGAGGATCCGCGCGTCACGGAAGTCACGGAAGCCCTGCCCAATATCAACTGCGGAG
>JAGYLW010000065.1 GCA_018400915.1 Fidelibacterota bacterium | reverse complement strand
ACACCAACGTGTCATCCTGAACTCCACCAACGCCGTCATCCTGAATTTATTTCAGGATCCCCATGGTTTGACGATTGAATGCCTTCCTTGCAGGATTCATAATAAGCAGTCTTCAGTCGTCAGAGATGGGGATCCCGAAACCAGTTCGGGATGACAGGCTTAGGGTTGTTAGTGATGACGATGAACATTGCATTGCGCTTCGTCTCTTCTTCTCAACGCTCAACTCTAAACTCTAAACTCTCAACTGAATTCAGTCGTCATAGATTGGGGATCCTGAAACCAGTTCAGGATGACGGCGAATGTTTCCCTTCGTCTCAACGGCTCAACGACGCAACATAGAGTAATAAATATTGTCCGAATGCAAAACAGAGCCCGTTTGGACTCTGTCTGTCTTGTAGCGGAGACAGGATTTGAACCTGTGACCTTTGGGTTATGAGCCCAACGAGCTACCAACTGCTCCACTCCGCGGTGTAATGTGCCTTTTTCTCAGGCGGGAAAATATATAACATTCCCCGGCGCTTGTCAAGGGCTTTCGGAAAATATTTCGGCGGTAAACACGTAGAATTCGCATTCGGAACGGAGATAGGCGTCGACGGGAAGGCCGGCTTTCAGGCAGAGATGCTGCAGTGTTTCGGGAAGGTCCCAGCCCTGCTCGGGGGCCACCTGGGGAAGGAAGACGGACTGGTACGGGGGCATTTTCAACACGATGCCGTGTTTGCCGATACGGATGTCGCGATAGCTGTCCACCCTTTTCAGCGGTGAAAGCAGGGATATCTCGATATCGATTTCCGGAAGTTCCTCCGCCTCCAGCGGCGTAAAACGCGGATCGCGGAAGGCGGCGGAGCCGGCCATTTCGAAGAGAGCTTCGGAAAGGGGCTTGATGCCTTCGATATAGCCGATGCATCCCCGGAGCTCGCCGTGTTTGTGCAGCGTGACGAAGAGCCCGCGTTCCTCGCGGTAGAAGGGATCGTCACTCAGTTCGGGACTTTCCCCTCCCTGCAGGCGGTGCCGCAGGTATTGCCGGACCGCTGCAAGCATTTCCTTTTTTAATTTTTTGTCCGTCATACCTTATGCCTTTTTACCCAGTTGCGGATGTTTTGTTTCAGTTCGTCTTCATTTTTCACGAAGCGGACGGGCGCCGGGATGGATTTCACAAAATATTTTCCGTAGCGCTTCACGCTCAGACGCCGGTCCATAATAATGGCGATCCCCTTGTCTTCCTTTGATCGGATCAGACGGCCGAATCCCTGCTTGAATTTCAGGATCGCCTCGGGGATGCTGTATTCCATAAAGGGATTCCCGTCCTGTTTCTCAATGTCCTCGGTGATCGCCTGCGCGATGGGCTCCGTCGGGACGCCGAAGGGTAATTTGGTCATGACCAGCACTTCAAGGGGCTCACCCGGGATATCCACTCCCTCCCAAAAGGATTCCGTTCCCAGAAGGACGGAGTTCGTCTCCTGGATAAAACGCTGCAGCAATGCCGTACGGGATGCCGAGCCCATCTGTGTGATGAGCTGAAAACGATTCTGCTGCGAGACGGGATCCAGCACTCCCCGGATATTCCGTATCGAGGCATAGGAAGTCGTCAGGACAAGGGTGCCCAGCTGAAACTCCGTGGAGATGTCCCCTACGATCCTTGCCACCTTCTCGTCAAAGACCGGATTCCCCGGCTGTCCAAGATGGGTGACGTTCCAGATCTCGCACTGGGATTCGTAGTTGAACGGTGATTCGTAGATCCGGGTTTTCAGCCGCTCCGCTTCGACAAGCTCCATTCCCGAACGTTTCAGAAAGTATTTGAACCTGTCCGCCACGGTCAGCGTCGCGGAGGTGGCAATGAGGGCGAATTTGTTCTTGTAGACCTTATTGAAAAGCACTTCATTGACATGCAGGGGCGAAGCCTTTATGCTGAGATTAATGCTTTCGGTGTCCTTGGGCACTTCATACCAGTAGATCATGGTGTCGCTGTCCGGGCTCATGCACACCCGCAGATCCTGAACGAGTGCTTCATAAGCCTCGACGGCGATCCCGAGATCGTCGATGCCGCCGGAAATACTCGTTTTTTCGCCGGTGTTGAGGGTGTCGATCTCCTTGAGAAGCAGGGCCAGGCTGCGGTCCAGCCGGGCGGCGGTGTTCAGGAGGGTACCGGCCTGCTTCATCTCGGTGAACGGGCAGGTCTCCGGCTTATAGCGGACCTTCAGGATATAGCGCTGGTCGTCCTTGCGGATCCCGGCATTGATGTACTTCAGGAAAGCCCTGAAAAATGCCGCACTCTGTTTCAGCATGGCGGCGATATCTTCTTCGGCCTGGCTGATCCGCCGGATGATCATCTCCTTGTGACCGGCCGTCCAGGGATCCCCTTTTGCCGAACGGCTGAGCGCCGCCAGGGCGCCGCCGCTTAAGGGCAGCGGTGAATAAAGCTTGTGGAGCACGCGCTCAATGCGCCACGGATTGATCTCAAGGCCCAGGTACTGATATGCCGACTTCACCAGATTGTGCGCCTCATCGATGATACAGACGGGATGTTCGGGAAGGATGGCGTTGTCCGAGGCGGCATCGCTGAGCAGCAGGGAATGGTTCACGATAATAAGGTCCGCATAATGCGCGAGTTTCCGTATCTTACCCAGATAGCAGCCCTGATTCGCGGCGCATTTCCGGGTGGTGCAGTACCCGGTCTCGCTTGCCAGCCGGGCCCACAGGTAGGGCACCCTCCGGATCTGGAAACCGCTGTTCTCCTCGATATCGCCGGTCTGTGTTTCCCGCAGCCATACCAGAAGCGGGAGCAGGTACGGCCTGTCAAACAGGGAGAGCGTCTTGTCAATGTTCCTGATGAGCTGCTGCCATTTGGTCAGGCAGATGTAGTTCTGGCGGCCCTTGAGCATCACGACCGTAAAATCCTGTTCCAGGAATTCGTGGATAAAGGGAATATCCTTATAGAAAAGCTGTTCCTGAAGGTTTTTGGTGTAGGAGGAGATCACGACGGACATCCCGTCCCGGCGGTTCTTCTTCATCCAGAGGATGGCGGGGATGAGATAGGCCAGCGACTTCCCTACTCCGGTGCCGGCCTCCCCCACCAGACACTCGCCTTCATTGAAGGTCTCGGCGATATCGCCCGCGAACTGCATCTGTCCAAGCCGCATCTCGTATCCCGGCAGGGTCTCCGAAAGCCTTCCCTTCAGGCCGAACACCGCATCAATATCCTGGCGGCTGATCTTTTTTACCTTGTCATGTTCTTTGCCGGCGCTGCGGCTTTTGAAATCGCCCAGGCGGTTGCTTGCCATGGGATGACAGGGCGGGTTATTTTCCTTTTCCGTTCTTCCGGCCTCCAGATAGTAGTCCCGGATATCCGTGTACAGCTGATAATTGTGAAGGTTCACCAGCGGTTCGATAACATAAAGGATGTCCTTGTAAAGGGAGATATCATAATAGAGCATGATATCCAGGATCCTGAAGAAGAGTCTTCCCGTGTTCCTCGTATCCACGTCCGCCCGGTGGGCGCCTTCGGTCTCCAGGTTAAAATGTGCGGAAAGGGTCTCCAGCTTACGGTCCGGCAGGTAATACAGGAAGATCCGGGCGAGGGCCAGCGTGTCGATCACCGGATTGGCCGGTTCGTCTTGCAGTTTGGCATTTAAAAAGCTCATGTCAAACGGCGCGTTGTGCGCTATCAGCGGATGCTCCCCGAAAAAGGCAAGGATCTCATCCAGCCTTTCCTCAAAAGAAGGCTGGTCTTTGACCATGGCGTCGTCGATCCGCGTCAGTTCGCTGATAAAAGGCGAAATGGGCTTTCCGGGGTTGCAGAAGAAGTTCAGTTCTCCGGTTTGTTCGCCGTTGACGAATTTTACGGCGGAGAACTGGATCACTTCCTCGGAGGCGGGGTCCAGGCCCGTGGTCTCAACGTCAAAAGCGACGCAGGTCTCAAGATGGAGTTGTTTCAGAACGTCCGGGTCGGCGGTATGCAAATGGCTTTCCTTTTTGTTATGAACGGAGCATATTCCCGTTGACGGAAGATATTATTTTCCAGGAAGGAATATACGATTTTGAGCGCCAAAGACAAATCAGAAATTCCGCGGAGCAGCGGTTCAGATACCGGTGAAGGCGCGGAGGACATCGCCAAGGAATTCGGGCCGGTGCTTTACCACATGACGGAAAACGGTCAGGAAGCTCCGTTTCCTGATGTCAATGTTCAGGACCTCGGCGCCGATGCGGTTGTAATCTTCGTCACGCAGCTGATACACGACGTCCTTGATCCGGTATTGATGTTCGTGGTTTTTCCCGAACTTTTTCTGAATGTTCCTTTCGTACTGCGAGAAATATTTTGCCGCTTTTCCCGGGGCTTCGCAGGTGCCGGCCGCCGTTTTCCCGGCCTGTATCCCGCTGTAGATCGCATGGGTGATCCCTCCCCCGTTCAGCGGGTTCACCATGCGGCCCGCGTCGCCGACGATCAGGAGGTTCTTTTTCGTCAGGGGTTTAAGGTTCGTGCTTACGGGGACCCCGCCGGTCACATAACGCTGCACCGAGGCGTCCGGAAAAAAACGCTGCATGAAATTCTCCATGTAGGCGGAGACGGGCCGGGAAACCCGTGAATATTTTCCGTTAATGCCCAGGCCGATGTTCGCGCAGTGATTCGCCTTCGGGAAGACCCAGGCGTATCCGCCGGGAGCATAGCAGAAACCCACGTAGAGGTACAGGGCTTTTTCGGGAAGACGGACATTGGATGCGGTGATCTGCACGCAGGGTTCAATATCCTCCGGTTTCAGGGCGGTACCGACGCCCGCCTGCCTTGCAATGCGGCTTTCAACCCCGTCTGCGGCGATCACGATCCCCGCATAATACTCCCGCATTTCCCCGGCCTCCATGGTCCGCACGCCCGCCACCGAGCCGTTCTCCTTGAGAATAAGTTCCTGTACGTTGGATTTCAGGCGGATGACCGCGCCCTCTTCGGCGGCACGCGCCGCCATGTCGTACTCAAAGATATCCCGGTTGATTATGTAGCCGGAATAGATATTGCTTTTTAATTTGACTTCCCTGCCGTCCGGCAGCACGATAATAAAGCTGTTGATCTCCGCACTGATCCAGCGGGGATCGATATCCACATAGGAGCGGAGGTCTTTCTCTCCCACCGCTTCCCCGCAGCGTACGGGAACGCCCATTTCGCGCTTGCGTTCAAGCAGCAGCACCGACTTTCCTTTTTTGGCGGCCTCAAGCGCCGCGAAGATCCCTCCGGGACCTCCGCCGACGACAATGATATCCCATCGCTTTTTCATTGCTTTTTCTCCAGGGCGGCAACGGGGCAAATATTGACACAGAGCATGCATTCCGTGCATTTATCATGGTCGATGATCAGCGCATGTTCGTTCAGCATCAGGGCGTCTTCAGGGCAAACGGCGATGCAGGTGCCGCACTGGTCGCAAAGAGTGTTTTGTACGATCATAAGGACTCCTGTTGCTGCAGGGCGGAAACGGTCAGATATCCCAGCGAGGTGCCGAGAATGTCGTAAAAGAGATCTTTCCAGCTGAAAATACCGTCATTGGCAAAGACATCATAGAATTCCTTGCCGAGTGAAAGGGAAAGCGTGATCCCCACGGAGATGTTGTGCGCAGTTTCCGCTTCGCTGAGCAGCATTTTATTGAAAGCATAGGCACTTTGCAGGGTCAGGAAATACGAAGCGCTCAGATGCATCCACTTGTCGTGAGAGAACCAGCGGTCGGCGGGCTGTCGGAGGGCAAAGGGATGCTCCGGACGGAGATCCGCGGAAAGGCGCCCATTTTCACCTTCTGCATCTTTCCGGTCCACAATATCGTAATATTTCACGCCGGAAAGCGGTACGCTGGTCCTTCCGGTGTCGCTCCGGGTTGTGTCCGCCGTCTCAGCCGAGAGCAGAACGGTACCGCAAAATAGCAAAATAATGATCTTTTTCATTTTAATACCCCAATTGCGCTTAAGAATACCAGGAAGATCAGTACCGGCGCGGCGTATTTTACAAGATCGAACCATACGGCCGTCACGCGGCGTTTTCCGTACGAATCCCCGAATCCCCGGAGAAGCTCATCGTGGACTTCGCGTTTCTGCATGTACCAGCCGACGAATACGGCCACAAGAAGCCCGCCCAGCGGCAGGAGGATGTTCGCCGACAGATAATCCATCACGTCAAAGATGCTTCTCCCGAAAAGTTGCAGATGGCTCCACTTTCCGAAAGACAGGGCGGAAGGGATTCCCAGGATGAAGATCATCGCCGACGTACCGATCACGACCCTGTGGCGGGACAGGTTGCTTTCATCCAGGAGGGTGGAGACCAGCATCTCAAGGATGGAGATCGTTGAGGTGAGGGCGGCGATCGACAGGAGCGAGAAGAACAGAAGTGAGAAGATGCTGCCGCCCGGCATGTTGGCGAACACGGCCGGAAGGACGTTAAAGACAAGTCCGGGGCCTTCGGCGGGATCAAAGCCCATCGCAAAGACCGAGGTGAAGATCGCCAGACCGGCCAGCAGGGCGATCAGCGTATCCAGCAGGGCGATCATAATGCCGCTGAAAAATACGTTGTCGTCCTTTTTCAGGTAGCTTCCGTAGGTCAGGAGGACGCCCATCCCCACACTTAGGGTAAAGAAGGCGTGGCCCAGCGCCGTCAGCACGGTGTTGAAACTGACGGTGCTCCAGTCCGGTTCCCAGAGAAACCGCAGCCCGGCGGCACTGCCTTCCAGCGAGATGCCCCAGATAACCAGCAGAACGAGAATGATGAAAAAGACCGGCATGAGCAGGCGGGCGATCTTCTCGATACCGTTCTTCACTCCGAAATAGACCACAAGCCCGCCGGCAAGCACAAAAACAAACTGGAAGGAAAGGATCCACCACGGGCTGGAGATCAGTGCCTGGAAATGCACGGCGGCATCGCCGGAAGAGGTAAATGCGGCAATGTGCCCGCTGATCGATTCGACCACGTAACCCGCGGACCAGCCGGCGACCACATTGTAATAGCTGAGAATGATCAGTCCGGTCAGAAAGAACAGGCCGCCGGCGGCGACCCAGAACGTTTTATGCTTTCGGGCATACCTGCGGAAAGTCGTGACGGGCCCGAGCTGGGAATACCTGCCCAGCAGCACCTCCGCGATCAGGACCGGAACCCCCACGATAAAGATGCAGAGGAGATAAATGATCACAAATGCCGCTCCTCCGTTCTCTCCGGTGATGTACGGAAATTTCCAGATATTTCCGAGCCCCACCGCACTTCCGGCGGCGGCAAGAATAAATCCGAATCTGTTCCCCCAGTGTTCCCGTTTTTCCAGCATACTTCCCTCATTCAGAATAGGTAACTCAGCTGAACGCCGTTTATCCTTTCGTCGGGTTCAAGGATCAGACGCTCATCGGGAAAGGCGCTGAGATGCGCATCCACGTAGGCGTCGATCAGTGAATAGACATAGACGGCCGCAAAGAACCAGGTAAAGCGCTTGGCATTGTCAAGCGACGCCTGCGAACTGTACCGGCTGTGATCAAGATAGTAATAGGCCGCCGTAGCTCCGAGTGCGCATTCCCCGCTCATGAAAATAAGTCCCTTCCCCCATTTCCCGTTATAGATCTGCCCGCCCCCGGGAAAGACCGCGGAAAGTCCCGTCGCCAGGGCGGGGCTTTTCATGGCTTTTCCCGTGATGAAGCGCAGCGTGTCGGCTTCCTGCGCAAACGCAGCGCAGGCAAAAGACAACAGCGTGACCGTGAAAAGGAGTTTCTTCATGTTTTCGCAGCGATGGCTTCTATCTCTATGTCAACGTCCTTCGGCAGGCGTGCGACCTGAACGGCGGAGCGTGCGGGCGGATCCTCCGGGAAAACTTCCGCATACACGCCGTTCACGGCGGCAAAATGTCCGAGGTCTTTCATAAAAACGGTGGTTTTGAGAATGCTTTCCCTTGTGCCTCCCGCGGATTCCACCACGGCGATCACGTTCTCAAGCGCCGCTTTTGCCGCGGCGGGAATGTCGTTCATTACCAGCTTTCCGCTTTTCATATCCAGCGGAAGCTGTCCGGAGGTAAAGATCAGCCTGTCAAAAGCGATCCCCTGCGAATACGCGCCGATGGGTGCGGGAGCTTTATCGGTCAGAACAGGATTTTTCATATCAGCCTCCTTAACATCACTGCCTTAAATTGAACATTTTTTCCTGAAAATCAAAATCCTATTTTCAAAACGCCCCCGGATCCTTCCGGCGGCGCAGCACCGGCCTCTTCGTACCCGCTTCCTTCCCGGGTCTTTCCGTAAGGCATTGTTCTTCTTTCCTCCCCTGACCGCATAATAAATCTTGTCAAATCCCTTCAGTACCGGTAAATTACAATATTGTATAACCGACTGAGGTGCCGTAATGAAAAATGATTATGTTTGTCCCTTTTGCCGTGGCTATCTGAAGGTCAAGAACAGTGTGATCTTCTCGGCCCGTAAGGAAAACGGTGAACAGGGCCTTCTTCTGATGAGTCCGGAGATCGGGAATTATACCGTGCGGAAACACCGTTCTTTCCGTCTGGCAGACGGTGAACGCACGGACCTCTACTGCCCCATCTGCCACGCCAACCTGATGGCGCAGAACTATAATGAGAACCTGGCCCGCATCATCCAGATCGATGAGGAGAATGAAGAAAATATCGTGCTGATCTCCGAGATCGTCGGGGAACGCTGTACCTACGTGATCCACGGCAAGAAGGTTGAAAAATACGGCGACGATGCCGTCAATTATTTCGGTGCCGGCGGGGATTTCTGATCAATTTAAGATTTTGCGCCCCGCCGCATTATCGATCGTCAATGCTTAAAAATTTCGCTCTGACCCTCTCTCCCATCGCTTCTGTCCCGAGAAGCACCGTCCCGGGACGGTAGATATCCTTTGTACGGAAACCCTCCTCAAGCACGCTTTCGACCGCAAGGCAGATATCCCGATACGCATCCTCCATGCCGAAAGAATATTTCAGCATCATGGCGGCGCTCATGATCTGGGCGACCGGATTGGCGATCCCTTTGCCGGCGATATCCGGGGCGAAGTCCGGATTGATGGTTGGTGTCGGCATGGTCGGTCCAGAGCAGCAGGCGCGCAAACCCGGCCGCGAGC
>JAGYLW010000064.1 GCA_018400915.1 Fidelibacterota bacterium | reverse complement strand
GCTTCCAGATAAGGGGGTTCTCAAAAGCGGAAAGGGCAACGGTTCCCGCCAGGAAAAGGGCCGCCGTGAAATGCAGTATCCTACTCATCATGATGATATCCCGGTGTCGGTGCGTTAATGACCACAAAATCTATCCTGGAATTATTGGTGTCGAACCCGGGCCGGATACGCTCAAGCGACTGCCCCGCATATTTATTCTGGCCCACGCCCCCGTAACTGGCGTCCAGAGCATAGGGAAGTTCTTTGATATGTGTGGGGCTCGAGCTGTATTCAACCGCATCAATGACGGTGTTGATATCGATCCCGTCCGTCTGATCGTAATCCGTCCCGTCGCACAGGGCCAGTGCGTCCCCGGTCACACCGACCATAAAGTCGACCTTGCTTTCCTGGGAGACCCGGCCGTTGTTCGTGGTGATATTGGGCACATTCGGATTGTCGTAGGCGCCGGATTCGATCCTGTTAACGAATTCCCATTCGGCATCGGAGAGGTCCACCGTCTTTCCCGCAATAGGCCCGATCTGATTATGGTCGAAGGCATTCCCGGCAAGCACCACGAATGCGCCGGGTTCCACGGGATACTGCCTGCCGGTCAGGGGGGTCCCGGGGAACTGGTAGATATAGGTCACCGACAAGGTGTCCGAAAAAAGCGGGGTTGTGCCCAGGCGCAGAAAGATCATCCCGTCCAGGTACACGGTCTCCGAAAGGCCGTTGTACAGTTCAAAGAACTGGTCGTAGAAATAGAATATATTGTTGGGGGGACCTGAGGTATAGATCTCGTTGATCTTCAGGCCGCGTTTGGACTGTTCCATGCAGAGCGTATCCGTATACACGGAATCGGTCCCCAGGGAATCCGCAGTGAGGTTCAGCGCTTTGGCGCCGACCACCTCGATCTCCTCAAATTCACTCGGGTGAAGAATGGAATACGCTTCGACATTATAGTATGCATACGGCAGGTGTTCGAAAAGCACAACGCCGGCACTGTCCGTCAGTGCGTGCATTTCGGGAATACTGTAGTCAGTGGTATAGATCTTCACATCAAGGTCTTCCACAGGCGTCACGGCGGTCGAATCGGTATCGGAAGGCACTGTAAAACAGAGCCGGATGGAAAGATTCCCGTCAAGCGTCTCCGGCCTGCTCTCAAAGAGCATGCAGGAGACCGTCATGAAGACCGTGAACAACGCCGCTGACAATGTGATGATCTTTTTTTTCATATTTGCTTCTACAGTTGCACGCTCATTTCCAGCCCGTAATAAATGGGGGAATTCAGGTCCGTTTCATAACCGGTAAACGGGTTGAGAAATGTCGCGCGGTTATCAAAGAAATTATTGATGTAGAGGGACACCTCGGCATTCTGTGTCAGGGACTTCGAAATACGCAGGTTGATAAGCCACTGACCGGTGTGGTTGAACATTTCCGCATCATACCAGTAGGACATGCCCTGATAATACACGTAGGGGTCCCCGTCTTCATTGAACGTTTCAAAGGAATGACTGTCAAAAATCTTCTGGCGCTTATAGAACGGCGTGTATTGAATGTCCATGGTCACCCAGACGCCGAAGCGCTGATTAAGATAGCTGATCCGCCCGTCCAGAATGAGCTTGCTCTTCCAGGTCCGGTAGTAGGGGTACCACAATTCCCATTGCGAGGAGGTCGCACGGTAATCCGGGTCGTAGATCTCATGGACGGAACCGTCCATACTGAAGCGGTAGGTTGCGTTAAAGGCGTATTTCAGCCCGTTCATGCGCTTGGTGCGAACGGTGAATTCGGCGCCGTAATTATCCTCCCAGGCCGCGTTCTCATAGATCGCATAAGTGAAATCGGTATTGACGGTGTCCGGGTCTTCCTCATATCCTTCCGGATACGTTATCCTTCTCGGGCGGTTCTGCGTCCGGGAATAGTATCCGGTCAGTGACAAACCAAGATTCTCTCCCGCCTTCCAGTCCAGGGATGCCTCGGCCTTTTGCGAAAGGTAGGATTTCAGGTCTTCATTCACCTGGTAGAGGACTTTTTCCGTACTGCGTTCCTCAACGGTGTCGTAGTATGCGACATGCCGGGGCGGCCGGTATATCTGTGTCAGGGAAATCGATTTCACGCTTTGCCCCGCACCGGCACGGACCGTAAGATCGTCGCTGAGACGGTAACGCATACTCATGCGGGGACTCAAAAATTCACCCTGGCGGGCGTCAAAAAGCGAGAGGCCCCCGCGAACCCCGATATCCAGGCCTTCGGGGTTAATAAGGTCATAACGTGCTCCCAGCAGCACCTCCATCTGGCGCGCAAAAAGGTCAAAGGATATTTTATCTTCCGCATACAGCGATATTTTCAGGTTCGGCGGATAATCGTCAAAGGAATACGAGCGCTTTGTCGAACGGCGTCCGTAATAGTTGAAGACGGAATCGATGATCATCCCTTCGCCGGTGTTCTTTTCATAGTCCGCCTCAATGCCGTACAGGACATTGTTCTTCACCCCGCCCCAGCTGAACCGGGACCGGCGTTTGAACTTCAGGGAAAGGTCCCATTCCCTGCCTCGCTGGCTGACGGTGGCGTTATAGGGATATACCATCAGCAGGCTGTCGATACGCAGGATGGAGTCGCTGCCGGCGACAAAGACCGTATCCCTGATCGGAACGATGGAGCAATAGCTGGTGTCGATACCGCTCACATCCTGGTCCGGAGGAAGGAAAAGCTGATCGACCACCATTTTTTGTTTTACCATATTCTCCCTGTCCAGGTCAAGCCCGGCAAAAAAATTGTATTCGATGAAGTGCTTCGTTTCAGGGCGGTATTTCAGGTCGATCTTTCCGGCGGTCCTGAACCCCCGGTTCGTATTCTGCATCCGGTACTCGTCATTGGGCTCCTCATCATCGAAGACCCGGGTGTAGCTGGCGCTGAGACGCGTGTCGAGCTTGTTGTCAAAATAGGAGCGCGAAAGGTTTGCGCTGCCGTAAACGCGCTGGTATTCATCTCCTTCCTTGCGAAGATCGCGTTCGCTGTAGCTGTAGTTGGCATGATAGTCCAGGACCGTTTCCGGGAATTTGTGCCCGCCGCTGTAACTGAACCCCTTGGTGTCCGGATTGATCTTTGCCTTGAAACGCCGGTTGACCCGGCCCTTTTTCGTTTCCACCTTCACGATCCCGTCCGTAAAGTTCCCGTACTCCACGGAGGGGATACCGGTGATGACTTCCACCGACGCGATATTGTCCGCGGGGATGAGGCGCAGGTCGGTCCCGCTCTGGTTGCCGGTACCGCTGATATAGCCGGAGGCCTGGGCGTCATTGGAGATTTCATTTCCGTCCACGACCACACTGGTGCCGAACGAATCAAAGCCGTAGGGACGGCTGTCGCTGCGCTTTACCTTCCGCAGCCCGATATTCTGCTGTTTAGCAAGCCCCATCTGTCCGGACTTTTCCACGCCCGGTACCAGGGTGAGGATATCCCCCAGGTTGGAGGCCTGCAGGTGGTCGATCTCCCCGGAGCCGATCTTGCGCGTCGTGGTCATCTCCTCCGGGACGACTTCTCTGCCCCGGGCTTCCACCTCGATGCCGCCGATCATAAAACAGTAGGACATGTCGTCCTTTCCTTCCACATTCTTGATCAGGCGGATCTTCACATGGTACACACCGTCCTCGCTGACAAAAAAATCGAACAGGCTGTTGCTGTAAAAGCATTCCTTCATCGCCGCGATCTTATAGCTCCCCTGCGGCACGTCGCGGAATTCAAAAAAACCGTCCCTGTCCGTCATGGTCTGCGCTTTGTGTTCCGTGCCCTTCTGGGGTTCTATCACCACCAGGGCCTGATTTATCGGCTGATTTCCCTCATAACAATGTACATGGCCCCGGACGATCGCGGCCCGCAGGGGCAGTGAGAAGAACAGGGTCAGCGCACTGACGAAAATGACATTTCGTATTCTTTTTTTCATAATTACCCGGGGTATTCCCTGCATTTCTTGGAATATATTAATATTATTACGGAATTCCCAAGATTTTTCTATGTAATTGTTTCTCAAATGCGTTATATTCCCGCAGTTCTTTTTAAACAAAAACGGGAAAAGTATGTATGGAACACGTTATCGAATGTAAAAATCTCACCCATTACTACGGGAACAACCTCGTCCTCAACGACCTGAACCTGAAGGTGGAGCGGGGGCGCATCTTCGGGATACTGGGCAAGAACGGTACGGGAAAAACCACCACCATCAACATCCTGATGGGATTCCTCCGGCCCACGAGAGGGAAATGCCTGGTGTTCGGCGAAGAGTCACATAATCTCTCTCCGGCGACGCGCCAGAAGATCGGGCTCCTGCATGAAGGTCACCTCGCCTACGACTTTATGACCATTAAGCAGGTGGAACATTTCTATTCACAGTTCTTCCCCGGCTGGAAGGCGGATTATTACTGGGACCTTATCGGGAAGCTGGGGCTGTCGGACAATCACAAGATCCGGAATATGTCCTGCGGTCAGCGTTCCCAGGTGGTGCTGGGGCTGATCTTCGCGCAGGACCCGGAACTGCTTATCCTTGACGATTACTCCATGGGGCTTGATCCGGGCTACCGCGCCCTCTTTATCGATTACCTTCAGGAATACGTGCACGAAAAGAACAAGACGGTCTTCCTGACTTCCCACATCATCCAGGATGTGGAAAAGGTCGTCGACGACACGATCATCATGGGATATCAAAAACTGCTGCTGAAAATGCCCCTGGAAACGCTGAAGGAAAATTTTCACCGTTTCGAGTTCCGCAATCCGCGGGCGATCGGCGTCGTAAAGTCCGATGACGACATGATCAGCAACGTGGAATACGTGAACGATAAGATCACGATCTATTCCTTTAAACCCCTGAAAGAGATCGTGGCCTATCTGAAGAAACTCGGGATCAGCGCGGACGACATCAAAGAGATCCCCATGACCCTGGAAGAAGCCTTTATCGGCTTAACCGGAAAATATTGATGAGGTGTGAAGCATGTTAAAAGCAATACTCTACAAAGAATGGATCAAATTACGCTGGGGACTGCTGGTGATCGCAGGCCTGACGGTGCTGTCCCTTGCCTACAGCATAGGAATGATCAACTACTACATTGAATTTCAGGGCGCGTTCAGCAACTGGATGTACGTGATCGGGAAGAGCCTGCTTCTCAAGAACATCGTGTTCGTCAAGATCCTTCCGCTGATCACGGGGCTTGCCTTTGCGCTCCTTCAGTTTGTCCCCGAAATGGCCGGGAACCGCATGCGGCTTTCCTATCACCTCCCGATATCCGAGAAAAGGCTCCTGCTTTCTTCCGTGGGGATCGGTTTTATGTTCCTCCTGGCGGAGATACTTTTTCTCTTTTTCGGGCTCTGGCTGGTGGTGTCGATCAACTATCCCGCCGAAGTGGTCCAGAAAGCACTGATGTCAACGCTTCCGTGGTTCCTCGGAGGAAGTGCGATCTATTTCCTGATATCCTTTATCATACTGGAACCGTCGTGGACCTACCGGATCATCTACGGGATCGTGGCGTACGGCCTGACAGACCTGTATTTCCGCGCATCCACCTATGATCAGTACCAGACCCTCTGGGCTTTCATCCTCATCGTTGCGGTGATGCCCCTGACGGTCATGTACTCCGGACACCGTTTCCGGCGCGGAATTAAATAATCATTATAAAGAACTAGGTGTTTGTTATGTTAAATAAGTTATCACGTTATGTTATCGTCCTGCTCATTGTTGTCGTTTCGGCCCTGTACCTTCCGGACTTTTTCTCGGTGCTCTTCGATAAAAAGATCGACACGCCGCGCATCGACTACAGTGCCGTCATCAATGAGTTCGTCTATCACAACTATCACGGCATGGGACAGATCGATTACGGGGACATTGCCGGGAACACGTACTCTGAACGGGAGTATTTCCAGCTCCTCCCCTTCTCCTATTATGCCACGCTGGAAAAATGGCAGCAGCTCCCGGAGGAAATCGAGGGGTTTGAACTATCCTCCAAAAGCATCCGGAAAAATTCCCAGTTTTTCCGCATCCAGACAAAGGACATCAATCCTCCCAGCGTCCCCATCTACATCCTCTTCGAAGCGGAGTCGGACTACGCACAGCTCAGGGTCCCGGATGACGTGTTCCGCCTCGACAATAAGATCGAATTCATCGATCCGGTCACGAATTCCGTGATCGAAGAAAAATCCGAACGTTTTCAGCAGGCAATGCTGGATGCCGGATTTCAATTCCCCGCCGATATCGTCGCCGGGAATCCGACGAACCGCAAACCTTTCGATGAAGGCTATTTCATTACGGATGCGAACGACGATATCTTTCAGCTGAAAATGATCAAAGGCGAACCGGAATGCATCAAGACCGGCATCGATCCGGGGCTGGATATCCGTCAGATCTTCGTCAGCGAAAATCTCCGCAAGGAATTTTACGGCTGGATCCTTACCGAAGACAATAAAGTGTACCTGATCATGTACGACGGATACAAGCTGAAGGAGGTGCCGACCCGGGGCAAAGATGACAAATACGCCTATGATGCGGATGAAATGACCTTCCGCTTCTATACCTATCCCGTCAACCGCCACATACGGATCAGCGGCGACGGCTTTACCAAAATGATCGTCGTCAGCAATGACTTTGAATATATCGACGAACATGTCGAGACCTGGACACCCTACGACAAACGCACGGCGAGCATCGTGAAACAGTTCCTCTTTCCCTTTGAACTGTCGACCTACACGCCGGAAAAGTATATCCGGCTCCAGATGGACTATTACTGGCCGAGAAATCTTGCGGGGATCGGACTTTCCCTGCTGGCGCTCGTACTCTTCTCGCGCAGACGTCCCTGGCTGGATTATGTTATCGTACTGCTTACGGGCGTCTTCGGCCTGATCGGAGTGCTCCTGGTAAGGCACGAGGACTAAACAAAAATGTGAACGCGGCACAGGCAGCAAGCTCAGAAAACTCCCGGTCACCCGGGAGTTTTTTTGTATCGTAAGATACATAAAACACGTATACAGGCCGGATACCGTAAATTATTTATCATTTATTCCGCACTTTATGTTGCTATTGTATGCCAAATTGCTCTCAATGCTTTGATTCAGTCATAATTTTACTTATTTTACTGCAAATAACGGGTAATTCGAAATGATAAAAAAGTGCTTTTCAATCTGGGCGGTCTTCCTTCTCCTTTTTTCAGCGGAAACAGACGCAGTGCTGAAAGGATATGTCATGGATGAGAACGGGAAGCCCCTGGCAGGTACCAATATCATTCTCCGGGAAACCCTGCAGGGAACCGCCGCCAATGCGGACGGATACTTTTTTATAAAGACCGTTCCGGACACCTATACGGTGAAGATCTCTTTCATGGGTTACAAAAGCATTGAAGAAGAGATCGTTCTGGCACCCGGCCAGGTCCTGGAAAAAAGCTATTCCATGGAGCTGGAATATTTCGAGATCGGCGGGATCATCGTACAGGCCGAGCGCGAACTGCTTCCCGGCGATGCCGAGACCAAGACCCGTATCTCCAGCGGGGAGATCGAACATATCCAGGCCTCCAACCTCAGCGACGTCATGCAGCTCTCCCCGGGCGTCCGCTTTGAAAATCCCGGCATGGCGGAAAAAAAGCAGGCGGGGATCCGCCCCGCAGAAGAAAACGACGAAAGCCGGGACAATGCCTACTTCGGGGCTCAGATCCGCGTTGACAATATCCCCCTTTCCAATAACGCCAACCTGCAAATGGACACCCGGACCACCACGTCCAGCGGCGGGGAGCTTACCACGGAGAACTCCGGGCTTGACATGCGGCAGATCCCGGCGGACAACATTGAAAATGTGGAGATCGTCCGCGGCATCCCCTCTTCAAGATACGGGGACCTGACCTCCGGCATCATTAACGTGACCACCCGCTCCGGGATCACCGGGCACCGGCTGAAGGTCAAATACAACTTCTATAACCAGGAAGCGAACATGGGGGGCGGTTTCAAACTGAACGACATCCATCACCTGGATTACAATGCCAATTACGCCTACAGCATCCGCGACCGGCGCATCCCCGAAGAAAACTTTTCGCGCATCGCGGGCCAGCTCGCCCTCACCAGCAAACTGATGCAGAACCTCTATACCATGAAGAACCGCCTCTACTATACCCGGGCCTTCGATGAGCGTGAACTGCGTGAAGACGACCTGAACCTCAAGGAAAAATACAACCGCGACTATACCCTCCGTTTTGCGCATCAGAGTCATTATCTGCTCTCTTCGACTCAGAAGCTGGAACTGGATATCTCGGCGAACTACACGAAACAGAACTCCTACACCAAACGGCTCATTTCCACCGACAACACCTATGTGACAGATCAGATGACCGAGGCGGTGGACACGGGCATCTACGTTCAACATTATATTTCGGAATTATATGTGAAGGGCGAGGCCTATAATTTTTATTACAATTTGAATTACGCCAATAATTTCGCACTGCTGAACACGCAGCACCATTTCCTGGCGGGCGCAACCTTCCGCAACGAGTTCAATCTCGGCGACGGCCGCATGTTCGATCCCCTGAAACCGCCGAGCGTCAGCGGCGCAAAGCGTACCCGGCCGCGTCCCTACAACGAGGTTCCCGGTCTGGCTACCAGCAGTTTGTATCTCGAGGACGAACTCAGGGGGAAGCTCGGCATTCCCTTCCGGCTGAAGCTGGGCGCCCGTCTGGAAGCCTACGGCAAGGACCGAATCCTTTCAAGGGACTACGGCGTGTTTTTCAATCCGAGGATCAACGCCGTGCTCCAGCCCTCAGAGAGCACCCGGATACGTTTCGGCTACGGCGAGACCTCAAAAGCGCCTTCCCTGGCCATGCTGCATCCCAATCCCGTTTATCTTGATGTGGACGACGTCAACAACGTCGTGGACTCGCTGGTCATTATTTCCACATACATTTATTCGAAGGAAAATCCGGAATTGGAGGCCTCGCGCCAGGTGAAATGGGAGGCGAGCGTCGACCAGCGGATCGGAAATACGGGGCTGAGCCTGACCGCCTACACCAATACGACCTACGGCGGCTTTTCAGCAAGCAAAAAAGTCCCGGTCTTTGTCTACAAATACGACTATACCGTTTCGGAGACCGATCCCCCGGTGAAGGATTCCATCTCGACGACCTATTCCG
>JAGYLW010000063.1 GCA_018400915.1 Fidelibacterota bacterium | reverse complement strand
CAAGGCCGTTTTGACGACAGGGACTACCGCCGCACTTATGATCCCGTATCCATGCGGAATCTGAATGCCGGCTTCCTGACGGTCCGGAATATTGATGAAAACGCTTTCTTTGTCGCCGGCATACACTATGACGACTGCCGTCAGCGGGATCTTTTTGCTTCGATGGAAAAAGACTTTTATGACGACTACTTCAGTATGGCGGATTCCACAACGGGGGATGTGTCCTACTACGGCCCGCAGCTGCGTATCCTTTATAATGTAAAGCTTTTCCCGCAGGTATACCTGGGGCTGGAAGGAAATTACGGAGTGGAACGCAGCCTGAAGGACACCTTTCCGGAGACCATCACCATCATGAGAAACAGCGGTTACCGGGCGGGGCTGGACTACCGGGCGAACAGGTTCAGCCTGGGGGTCTTCGGCCGCTATTATGACGATCAGAGAAGCTATGAGGCGGTAAAGAAGTACACCAATGTCAAAACCTACACGTATTTCGGTTACAATGTCTTTTACCACGAAAATCCCGCTTCCCGCTCCGAGAAAACCCGAACGCGGCGGGGGCTGGAATACGGGGGACATTTCGGGTTCGGGGAGAACCGGAAATTATCGGGGGATCTTTCGCTATCCGGGATCCGCCGCGCCTCCCATGCCAAGATCACCCGCAGCTCCCATACGCATGAGCGCGGACTGTGGTTGCGAAAGGGCCTGCATATCACGGGGGATCTGAACTATGCTTTGGAGGGTCCCCTTGCGCTGCGGCTCTACGCCGAAAGGCTCCGTTTCCGTGACTGGGCGGAATCCCTGATCTCCAGTACCCTGGTGATCGAGAATGAAGAACATAGCGATCGTTACGGGACTTTGCTGATCTACAAGCCTTCACTCGCTCAGGAGGCGTACCTGGGCGCAGAAAGCGGAACCGTCAGTTATGACTACGCGGAGTACGTTTTTCCCTTCGAAAGCGTCCGTTCGGGCAGGGAATGGAAAATTTATGCCGGAAGCGGCCTGTACATGAGCCCCAAAACCCGCTTCTGTTTCGACCTTTCCTATTCAAAGGAGATCCCCCGCTTTTACTGGGACACGGAAAGCTTCCGGAATACCGATGTGAGAATAAGTCTTGAACAATTGTTTTCTTTCGGTTATATTACCTTTGACATTGAGTATGTAAATAAAAACCCTGAAAATGTTGATAAAAGTATAAGCAAATATGCATTAGGTCTTTCGTATATTCGCAAATGAACTTCATAAAAAAACAACAAAGGAGACAATCATGAAGAAACTGCTAGTGATCTTTTCCTGCGTGCTGCTGGCGACGGCCGCATTCGGGCAATGGGATGTCATACGGGGTCCCGCTGACTATAAGTTCTATGATCATGCGGTGGCCCTTGACGAACAAACCGCACTTCTGGCCGACGGGAACCTTATTCTGAAGACCAGTAATTTCGGCGCTGACTGGACAGAGGTCCTGCTGCCGGAAGCGGCAAGTGTCAACCAGATGGATGCGGCAAGCGCAACCGTGGCTTACATCAGCGCCGACGACGGGCTGGTGTACAAAACGGAGAACGCCGGCGACACCTGGACACAGGTCGGCGATACCTCCCAGTTCGTCTGGGACCTTGACGTGATCGACGCATTTGATGAGGATAACGTATTTATCGGTGCCGAAGACGGATATTTTCTGAAAACCACGGACGGCGGCAGCAGCTGGGATACGGTTTATGTTGCGGACGAAGACATGGACGGCGGCGTTGCCTTTACCAGTCTGACGAACGGTGTGATCGCACCGGACGGCAATGTCGGCAAGGTCTGGCATACGGACGACGGCGGCGACACCTGGTCCGAAGTGGTGCTTTCATGGCCTGCCGGCCTGATCTCAAAGCGCCTGTATGATATATCTGCGGCCCCGGGAACCAATACGGTCGGACTGACCGGATACCATAATGTGATCTGGCTTTCCGATGACGGCGGTGCGAGCTTCAGCGTCAGCGGAGATTATTCCTACGGGTATGAGCGGAACACGGGCATTCAGCTTTTCGGTGAAGACAGCATCCTTGCCTTTACCAGCGACAGCCAGGTACTGACCTCTATTGACGGCGGCACCAGCTGGGATACGCTTTCTCCCGGTACGGGACAGAGCTATCAGGCGCATGCCTATACATCACTGGATCACGGGCTGCTTTTTGCCGGGTACAATCAGCATCTCAAGACAAGCGACGGTGAAACCTACGAACCGGTTTATGAATGGCCGGCGATCGGATTCTGGGGATTAGCATTCCCTTCTGAAGACAAGGTGATGATCTCCGCATACGGCGGAGGCGAGCTTTCCCTGAGCACTGATGGCGGAAGGACCTTCTCCTATCCGGACAATCTTGCCAGCGGAACATGGGAGAACATTTACGAACTGCATTTTATCGATGAGAACACGGGACTGCTCGGCGGCGGCTACGGTCTGATCAAAAAGACCACCGACGGCGGCGAGACCTGGGTCGAGATCGACAATCCCATGGCACAGCAGACCAACAAGCATATCAATATGATGCATGTGGGTGCCGACGGCAACATTTACGCCGGTGGCTCCAGCGGTATCGTGATGAAAAGTGCGGACAACGGCGATACCTGGACGGAGATCGGGAACGGCGGAAGCGGTTCGGTCTATGATTTTACTGTCCTGAGCAACGGCAAGGGCTTTGCCACAATGAGCAGCGGACAGTATGCGGTCAGCCAGACCACTGATATTGACAGTCTGGTCGTCACGGAATGTGATTATGGTTACACGCTTTTCCGCTCGGTTGACGAGCGCAACGGTATTGTGATCGTCGGCGGAAGTGACGGGGTCTACCGCACCACGCTGGATGAGCTGGATACCCTGTACACGGCTTTCGAAACCCCCGGCGGAGAGACGATCTACAGCGTTACCTTTGTCAATGACAGTACGATCTATGCTGCCGGAGACGACGGCAGAATATTCTACTCAAAAGACAGCGGAGACAGCTGGTCCGGCGTACTTCCGGTCGCCCTGATGGAACTCGAACCTACCATTCAGAAAATAGCGTATAACGGCGATAAGCTTTTTGCCGTCGGAAAGAACGGCATTATCCTGAGTTATGACGTTGACGAAGGCGAAGTTGCCGTAGAGGATGTTCCGGATGCATTTGCACTGGCCCAGAATTATCCGAACCCTTTCAATCCGGTAACGACCGTGCAGTTCGCACTGCCGCAAAAGGACGTGGTGAACCTGAGCGTATACAACCTTACCGGACGCAAGGTTGCGGAACTGCTCAATACCGAAATGAAGGCCGGGTATCACAATGTGAAATTCGACGCGGGAATGCTGCCGAGCGGTATCTATATCTACCGTCTCCAGGCCGGCGACAATATTGCCGTCAGGAAAATGACGTTAATGAAGTAACCTGCATCGACAGATAAAAAAAGGGCTGGAAACAGCCCTTTTTATTTTCATCTGATTATATTTATATTATATTAGGGTAACAGTCAAACGTTAATCAGACGGGTTAGGAAAGGGTATTCATGATGAAGAAAAAATGGTTTCACAACAAGACCAGAATGATCATTCAACTGGCGGTTCTGGCGCTGATCATCGGTGTTCTGATCGTCGGCGCCGTGAAGGCGAGCTATAATCCCGATATGGAAAAATACTGCCCTTTCGGGGGTATTATGTCCTTCGGTTCAAAGCTGAACCTCGGCACCATGTCCTGTTCGATCAGCGAGACCCAGGTCTTTGTCGGCCTCGGCATTATGCTGATGATCATTGTTGTCGGCAAATTATTCTGCGGCTGGCTCTGTCCGGTGGGGACGGTCAGCGAATGGTTCAACAAGCTCGGTGAACGCCTTGGCGTTTCCCGCACACTGAAGGGGATCCCTGACCGCGTCCTCAGGGTGGGAAAATATGCGCTGCTCTTTTTCGCCGCCTATTTTACCATGTACAGTTCCGAGTTATGGTGCAAAAAATTCTGTCCGTATTACGGTCCCGTCAGCGGTTTTGATGTCGATACGGTTTTGCTGTTCTCACTGCTTGCCGTTGCCGTCGTCGTGATCGGTTCCGTTTTTATTAAAAAATTCTTTTGTAAATACCTTTGTCCGCTCGGGGCCTTAAGCAATGTGTTCGCCAATATCCTCGTCACGGCGCCCATTATCATTGTGTATGCGATACTGCTGCTGCTCGGGGTAAAGATCGGCCTTGTCTGGCTTCTGCTGGTCCTGGTGGCGGCCACCGCGCTGACCGAATCGCTGCGCTTCAAATTCTACTCCGTTTCTCCTTTCCGGATCCGGCGCGCCAGGGACAACTGTACGGACTGCAAGGTATGCGACTCCCACTGTCCCGAGGGCATTGAGGTTTCGGAATATGACAGCGTCACGCATCCCGACTGCACGCTCTGTCTTGATTGCGTGAAATCCTGCCGCGTGCAGGATACGTTAACGGTCCGGGGCGGGAACTGGATGCCGCCCGTAGTGCTGGCCATTGTGCTCGCCCTGGCATTGATCCTGGCCAGGCAGTTCCCGATGGCGACCCTCTCGGATCGCTGGGGGAATTATGAACAGGCGGATTCTCTCAACACCGTTGAGAAGGTCGTTTTTGAGGACCTGGGCACCATCAAATGCTACGGAAGCTGTGTCTCCATGAAAAATAAAGTGTCCCGCATTCCGGGGATTATCGGTATGGATGCCTGGGCTTCAAAACAAAAGGTCACGCTTTATTATGACGCCTCGAAGACCGGCGCGACGGATGTCAAACGTGCCGTGTTCACGCCCTCGCTGTACAATATCCGCAAGGGCGTGCCGGAAGAAGACGCCCCCGATGCTCTCGTGGGATATCATGTCGGCGTCTGGGAACTCTGGGACGGCGTTGACAATGCGCATATTTACCGCATGCTGAGTGAAAATTCCCACATATACGGATTTTCGACCGAATTCGGGGAGCCCGTCTATATCACGGTCTATCTGGATCCTGACAATGCCGGTCCGGAAGATATCAGAATGCTTATCGAAAGAGAAAAATACACCTATGTTCAGAACGGGGAAAAGATCACTCAAAAGGTAGAATTCGAACTGACGGATGACGGAGAATATGTCGACACCCTGGGTTTCCTCGAATACCGGAAGCTCTTTTTCCCGTCCTATGACCGTGCCTTCAACAACTACCGCAAGTTCAGCGCGGAAGACATGAAGATCTTTGAGATCGATTTCCCCGGTGCGGAAGACCCTTCGCTCCAGCGCTGGATGGGGCACCTGACTTCCCACGTGTCATTTGAACCCGGTGCCGTCCGCCTGCGTACGGAATTTACGGAGAAGCCCATTCTGCAGATCTATTTCGTTTCCGACAGCACCAGCGCCGGAAATATCATGCAGCATTTACAGAAAGACAATCTGACCTGCATGCTGCGCGACGGATCCACCAAAGACTATGAAAATGTCTTTGAATTTACCGGTGATTACCGCATAAAAGCAGCGAAATAGGACAATAGCACGATAAAGCACGGAAGCCGCCGCAGGGCGGCTTTTGTGCTTCCGGAGATAAAAGCGGTCCCGCCGCGCATTCGCTGATCTTACAAAGGGATCTGATCCCGGATCGCAGGGAGCATGGAAAAAGCGTCGGGTTGCTTTATTCGGACTGCGCGGAGTAATGTTCGAACGGGTCTTTAACCTATGAATATATCCGTTCTTAACAACTTTCATAAAAACTAAAAATATTTGCATTCGGCAATTTATTTGCTATATTTTCAGGCTATTGTGGAGATGGAGATGCTCGAACAGTTACGGAACAACTTACAGGCGGTCTTTAAAAACTTACGGGGTCAGGGAAAGATCACGGAGCAAAACGTCTCCGACGCCCTCCGGGAAGTGCGCAGGACCTTGTTAGAGGCCGATGTGAACTATACCGTAGCAAAGTCCTTTATCGCCCGCGTGAAGGAAAGGGCACTGGGGGAAAAGGTGCTGGCAAGCATTACCCCCGGCCAGCAGGTGATCAAGATCATTCATGACGAACTGACCGGCCTGCTGGGGGAGGAACATGTCCCCCTGCAGCTTGACGGGCTCCCCCCGGCAATGATCATGGCGGTGGGCTTGCAGGGTTCCGGGAAAACGACCTTTGTGGCCAAACTTGCCAAAAAGCTGAAAGCCGAGGGGAAACGCCCGATGATGGTGGCGGCGGACATATACCGTCCCGCGGCCATCGACCAGCTGGAGATCCTGGGGGAACGTATCGGCGTACCGGTGTACCGCGAAGACAGCAGGAATGCCGTTAAAATTTGCAAACATGCGCTGCGGGAAGCCCGGAAAACGGATGTGAACGTCCTGATCTTTGATACTGCGGGCCGCCTTCATGTGGATGAGGTGATGATGGAGGAGGTCGGCGAGATCCACCGCGAGCTTCAGCCCCGGGAGATCCTTTTTGTTGCGGACGGAATGATCGGTCAGGATGCCGTCAATGCCGCAAAGGCATTCAATGAGAAGCTTGATATCAGCGGGATCGTGCTGACGAAACTGGACGGCGACACCCGCGGCGGTGCGGCCCTGTCCATCCGCAGCGTGACGGGAAAGCCCGTGAAGTTCATTTCCACGGGGGAAAGCACGGATGACCTGGAATTATTCTACCCAAAACGGTTTACAAATCGTATATTAGGGAAAGGCGACGTGGTCTCGCTGGTGGAAAAGGCCCAGGACGCCTTTGATGAGGATGAAGCCGAAAAACTGCAGAAAAAGCTGAAAAAGAACTCCTTCGATCTGCAGGATTTTCAGAAGCAGCTGAAAATGCTTCAGAAAATGGGGCCGATCTCATCGCTCGTTGAAATGATCCCCGGTGCGCAGCAGCTGAAGAATGCACAGATCGATGAAAAACAGTTTTCTCGGACCCAGGCGATCCTGAGCTCCATGACCCGGGAAGAGAAAGCCCGGCCGTCGGTCATCAACGCCAGCCGGAGGAAACGCATCGCTTACGGCTCCGGCACGCAGGTATCTGATGTGAACCGGCTTTTGAACCAGTTCGAGCAGATGAAGAAAATGATGAAGAAAATGAAGAAAATGAAACTTCCAAAACAGGCATTGCATAAAATGAACAACATGCCGTGGAATTAAAGGAGAACTACAGTGTCAGTACGGATACGCTTAGCAAGAATGGGAAGAAAGAACCGTCCTTTTTACCGTGTGGTCGTTGCGGACTCACGCAGTCGCCGTGACGGTCGTTTTATTGAACAGATCGGGACCTACGATCCCCTGAAGCAGAATGAAAATCTGGATGTCAGGGAGGACCGTGTATTTCACTGGTTGCGCTCCGGGGCAAACCCCTCGGATACCGTGAAACGCCTGTTGTCCAAAAGAGGCATTATGCTGAAATGGCATCTTGAGAACAGCAATCTTTCCGAGGACAAAAAGAAACAGGAATTACAGAAATGGGAAATAGCCCGGAGTCAAAAAGGCGAAAAAGCCCCGAAGCCGGCGGAAAAACCGGAACCGGAAGTAAACAAGGAAGCGGAAGCAAAGGCGGAAGCGGAGAAGGCGCAGGCACCCGAAGAAGCTCCCAAGGAAGAAACCCCCAAGGCGGAAGCACCTAAGGAAGAGGCTCCCGGGGAAGAGGCCTCCAAGGCGGAAACGTCCGGGGAAGAAACGCCCGCGAAAGAAGAAGCGCCGAAAGATGAAGAAAAGCCCGAGGCACAGGCGTCCGAGGAGGAAGCTCCCAAAGAAGAAGAAACGCCTGAAGCGCAGACATCTGAGAAACCTGAAAAAGAGGTAGAAGCAGCGTCCTCCAGGGCGGGAACACCGTCTGAAAAGACAAAGTCCGAACCGGAAACTTCGGAGGAAGCGTCTAAGGTGCAGGCACCTGAAAAAAAGGAAGACGCCAAAGCAGAAAAGCAAGCGGAAGAGACGTCTCCGGATGAAAAGGACGCAACACCGGAAAAGAACGAGACCGAAGAAAAAACGGAAGATACATCAGAAGACAACGATACCGGCGATGATAAAAAATAACCATTCCGAATAATAGAAATTCAAACTGAAAGGGATCATCATGAAAGAGTTTGTTGAATCGATCGTGAAACGGTTGGTTGATAATCCGGAAGAAGTTGACGTTACCAAGATCGAGAGCGAAAACAATACGATCTATGAATTGCGAGTAGCTCCCGAAGATCTGGGAAAAGTGATCGGTAAACACGGACGTACGGCGCAGGCCCTGCGCACACTGCTTACCGCCGTTTCCGCAAAAGCCGGGAACAGCCGGTCGACACTTGATATTATCGACAGATAATATAGAAGAAAATGCCTTTCAGGATCATTGGTTATATAGGTAAGCCCATTGGCCTGAAAGGGAAGTTCTGTATTTCTGATCCCCGGTTAGATGCTCAGGCATTACGCTCATTGAAATATGTTTATGTTGGCAATGATACTGATCCGGAAGAGGTTCACGATATTCGTGCCGTGGAAACACGCGGCAGGCGTTTATTGCTGCTGCTCGACGGGATCGGCACGCGGAAGCAGGCAGAAAGCCTTTTGCACAAATCGCTTTTTATCAGTGAAGCACAGATGAAAGATTTTGCGGATGAGCATGAAGCATTCCGCTATGAAGGATATGAAGTCCTGCAGAACGGTGAAGTGCTCGGGACCGTTTCGGGCCGGATAGAGCTTCCCATGCAGGAGGTGCTTGTCATTACGACCGGGAACGGAAAAGAAGTATTGGTACCCTTTGTCGGGGAATTCATACTTTCCATCAACGACGAAGCGAGATGTTTTTACGTCAAATTATTGGAAGGAATGCTGGATGAGGATTGACGTACTGACCTGTTTCCCGGGAATGATCGACGCGGTGGTCAATGAGAGTATGGTGAAACGGGCCCGTGAGAAAGCGCTCGTTGATATCCGGGTACATGACCTGCGTGAATTTTCCGAAGACAAGCACCGGAAGACCGACGATTATCCTTTCGGCGGCGGCAGCGGAATGGTCATGACGCCCCAGCCCCTTTACGACGGTATTACCTCCCTTCTGGAACCGGAAGAAAACGCTCAAAAACCCTCGCGCGTGATATATCCCACCGCGGACGGCGAACGTTTTGACCAGCGGTCGGCGGCATCCCTTTCGGAAGAAGCGCATTTGATATTTGTCTGCGGACATTACAAGGGTATTGACCAGCGCATCCGCGATATGCTGGTTACGGACGAGATCTCCATCGGCGATTATGTACTGACCGGCGGGGAGATCCCCGCGATGGTCATCATGGATGCGGTGATCCGCCTGATACCTGGCGTCCTGAACGAGATCGGATCG
>JAGYLW010000062.1 GCA_018400915.1 Fidelibacterota bacterium | reverse complement strand
TCACCCGTTACCGTACGCTGCCGCCGCATGTCACCGCCAATATCCTTCCCGGTTCCCAGCTGGTCTATAACGACCTTCTGGACAACGGCATTGCCAGTATTTATACGGAGATCGGTTTCAGCATCATGCCTCCCGCCTTCCTCGGTTTTCTGGCGGACCATCCCGACACGGAACGGACGCGGCTCGGAACTTCCGCGAAGATCCTTCTTTCCGGCGGTATGCTGGCCAGTGCGTCCTCCTGTTTTACGGCGGCAATGACCGGAAGGATAACGCACCCGCTGGAGCTGGAATCCATCCTGAAATATGAGGCGGACGAAGAAGACTGAAAATGTCAAAGCAAAAACGACATCTGATCCTGCTGAGGGTCTATCTGATCCTGATCATTATCATGACCATTCCCATGACGAACGGATGCGTGGTCTTTCAGGACAGGATACGTCCGCCGTTCGCAAAACGGCCGAAGATCGTGAAGATGCAGGTGACGGCATATTGCGCCTGCCGGGAATGCTGCGGCTGGAAATACAACTGGCTGGGACAGAAAGTGTATGCCTACGGCCCCCAGAAGGGGAAGCCCAAGGAGATAGGCCTGACGGCGAGCGGCACAAAGGCACGCCGCGGTACCATCGCGGCGGATACGGACCTCTACCCTATGGGGACGATCATGTTCATCGAAGGGTACGGCTTCGGCCGTGTCGAGGACCGGGGACGCCTGATCAAAGGCCGGCATATCGATCTTTTCTTCAAGAGCCACGAACGCGCCACGGCGTGGGGCAACAAAACTATGAAAGTGAAAGTATGGAAACCCTGAAAGCACCAAACCCGCATGCATAGACCACCAAGGATCTCTTTTTACACTCTGGGCTGCAAGCTGAATCAGGCGGAAACTGCCGCGCTGGAAAACGCTGCGGAAGCAAAGGGCTACAGAATCGTCCCCTTTTCCGAGATCTCGGATGTCATGGTCGTAAATTCCTGCACAGTGACGGGAAGGGCGGACCGCAAAACACGGCAGGCGCTGTACCAGGCAAAACGACGCTCCCCGGAAGGCACCCTTGTCCTGATGGGATGCTATCCCCAGGTGGACCCCGGGAGGTCGGCACAGATCAGCGGGGTTGATATTGTTCTGGGAACCCGGGATAAATTCGATCTTTTTCCCGCAATAGAAAAACACCGGCATACGGGAAGGCAACAGGTGCTTGTTTCCCCCGTGAATAACGACCGGCGGCAAGATCCCGCATTTGTCGCCGCCACAGAACGCACCCGCGCCTTTCTGAAGGTCCAGGAAGGCTGTAATAATTACTGTACATTCTGCATCGTTCCTTATGCAAGGGGCAATCCCGTCAGCCGGGAATTTGAAAATACCGTTTCCGAAGCCCGCCGCCTGGCGGAAGCCGGCTACAAGGAGATCGTTCTCAGCGGTGTCGATATCGGGGCGTATCATGACAGGGGCAAAGACCTTCTTGATCTGGTCTGCGCCCTGGAAGATATCAGCAAACTGTACCGTATCCGGATCTCCTCGATCGAAATGAACACACTGAGTGACGCACTGATCCGCCATATCGCCGCCTCGGGAAAGGTCATGCCGCACTTCCATCTGTCCCTGCAATCCGGCTCGGATGCGATACTCCGGGCGATGGGCCGCAAATACACCTGCGGGGATTTTACCCGCAAAGTGGAGACGATCCGGAAATATATCCCCGACGCCTCCGTCGGCACCGATGTGATCGTGGGTTTCCCGGGAGAAAGCGATGCGATGTTCATCGAGACCATGGCATATATCAATACGATCGCTTTTTCCTACCTGCATATTTTTCGCTATTCCAGCCGCAAAGGCACGCCGGCGGCGGCAATGGAGCATCCTGTTTCTGAAAACCGCAAAAAAGAACGGGCTTCCCTGCTGAATGACACGGACCATCTTCTCCGGGAAAAGTATGCGGCCCGCTTCTTCGGAACGCAGCAGCCGGTGCTCTGGGAACGTTTCGAGGACGGGATCCTCTACGGTCACACTCCCCATTATCTTCAGGTGCGCATCCCGGGACAGGCAAAACGTCAGAACACCATTTCGAAGATCGTGCTCAAGAAAGACGATATCATCCTCTGAACACTGTCAGTATTTCCGCATAATTTATCCGTTGTCTAAAGAATGGGACCGGATGTTTTATGCATCCTGTCTTTGCCCGGCAAGCGTTTTTTCTTCCTTGCGGGTCGTATGGAACAGCCATAAGAAAGCCAGCAGTCCGGCACTGACATTGGCGATAAAAGCTGACCAGAAAACGCCGTCAAGCGCAAAGAGCCTCGCTCCGAGCAGAGCAAGCGGGACATAGAGCCCGAGCGTCCGCAGCACGGAAAAGAATACCGCGGGGTGCGGCTTGTTCATCCCGTTGAAACTCTGCGTACTCAGCCTGACCAGACCCTGGAAGCCGTAACTGAAAGCTACGATCATAAGGTATTTTACCGTGACGTCGATCACGGGAGTTTCGCTGCTGAAAACGGAGGCGATGCTCCTGCCGAAAACAAGGATGACGACAAAGATCAGGGTCCCCCATACCAGAGAGAAGGTGGCAGCGTACCTGAGAGCCTTGTATATCCTCCCGAATTTTAATTTACTGTAATTCTGGCCGATGAAAATGATAAGCACGGAACCGAGGGCGTTGATGATCATCAGGGCGAACATCTCAATGCGCGAGGCAACGCCGAATCCCGCAACGGCCTCCTTGCCGAAATCGGAGATGATCCGGGTGACCACTCCTGCGGAGACCGGGGTGATCAGCAGGCTTAATGCGGCGGGTCCCGCAATATACAGGACCTTCCACCATGTTGAAAGGATCTCAGGGAAACGGCCGATCTTCAGGGTGAGCAGTCTTTCCCTGCGGATCAGGATGAACAGAATGATCGCAAAACTGATGCTCCGGGAGATCACCGTTGCAAGCGCGGCGCCCCGGATCCCCAGTGCCGGGAAAGGCCCGGGACCGAAAATGAGCAGCGGGTCGAGGATGATATTCACCGTTGCAGAGGTCACCATGATCATGCCGGGCGTGAAGGTATCGCCGAGAGCCCTGACAATATTATTTCCCACCATCGGCATTAGCACAAAAGGAACGCCGATATACCAGATGCTCATGTAACCGTGGATGTATCCGAGGGTCTCAGCTCCGGCCCCAAGCGCGGTAAAAAGGGGACGTATGGTCAGGATGCCCAGGGTCACGAAAACAATGACGGCCGATATCCCCAGGAAGATCGCACGGCTGGCGATCATGCTGACGTCATGCCGGTCCGACACCACGAAATTCCTGGATACCAGGGAACTGGTCCCGATGCCGATCCCCAGGGAAAGGCTGTTGATGAACATGATGACCGGAAAACAGAAACTGATCGCTGCCAGCTGGTCCACTCCCAGTTTCCCCACAAAATAGGTGTCCGCCAGATTAAAGATCACCATGCCCAGCATCCCGAAGATCATGGGCCATGTCAGGCTGATAATCTGTCTTGCGATATTCCCTTCCGTAAGATCTCTGTTCCGGCGTGCCATATTGCTACATTTCCTGAATTGTGCGCTGTGCGTTCTTCTTGATCTTTTCCAGAAGTGAAAAAACCGTTTTGCGTTCTTCTCCGCTGAGGCCGTCAAGCAGTATCTCCGTCCATGAGGCAAAATCCTCATGAAGAGATGCCTCGATGGCCTTTGTTCTTTCCGTGACGTATATCCGCTTCACCCTGCTGTCGCCGCTTGCCGGACGCCGTTCAATATAAGCGTTTTTTTCCAGGGTGTGCAGCTGGGAACTGACCGACGACTTGTCAATATCCAGCAATCGCGTGAGATCCGACTGGGAAATGCCGTTACTGCCGGCGATGAAGTGCAGGGTGATCACCTGCGAAGGCCCGATATCGTATTTCCTGAAACGCTTCTGAAAATAGCTGCTGGCGAGCCGGGACAATTCGGAGATCAGCTTGCCCAGCGAGCGGTCCCGGATTTTATTGGTGGCTTCCATCGGCAGAATATGTGAAATATCCGTTTGAATTCCAACTGTTATTTACGGGGGATCACAGCGTGTTTTTTGGAACGCGCTCGCGTCTGCATCAACGTTAACGATCTTCCTGCAGAAGAGATCTCTTTGATCCCGGTAAAAATATTCTCTTGAAACGGGGGCCTACTTGTTATAAATTTAATAATAAATGATAATACTTTCGAAAATGAACCTCGCATCTGATCTTTTGATGAGAACAATACCGTGTATTCCCTTCTGTTCAGATCCTGCCCATTTTTTATTCACCCGCCAATACAGGGGTTTCCGATGAAAGACAAATATGCCCGCGTCAAAGTCAGGGAAAAAGCAGAAGGCAGGGACGTGAAGATCGGCTCGGATCTGAAGCCCCGGATAAGCGATTCACTCCTTGAGAAATGGCAATCCCTGCTGGACCTCAGTGCCGGGATCGCAAACGTTCCCGCCGCCCTGATCATGAAACTGAATAAAGACAGCATTGAAGTGTTCCTGAAAAGCGATACTCCGGATAACCCCTATGAAACGGGGGAAAAGGCCGATCTCAAATACGGCCTCTACTGTGAGACGGTGATCGGCACGCAGGAGAAATTGCTTGTTCCCGACGCCCGGAGGGATCCCCTGTGGAAACACCACAATCCCGACATTGCCCTCAACATGATTGCCTATCTGGGCTTCCCCGTCAACTGGCCGGACGGCGAGGTCTTCGGCACCATCTGCCTGCTCGACAATAAGGAAAATCCCTTCAGTAATTACCATACCGAGTTCCTGGGCCGCATCCGGGAGAATATCGAAAAGGACCTGGAGCTGCTTCTTACTAACTGGAAATTGTCAGAACGGCTCAAGGAGACGCACTGCCTGTATCAGATCAACCGGCTTTTTGAAAAGAACATCGATGACATTGAAGCACTTGCGGATGCAATGCTGTCCCTGATCCCCCCGGCCATGCATCACCCCGCCCTTGCCTGCTCCCGCCTGATCCTTGACGGCAAGGCATATCTCTCAAAGCATTTCCGGGAAACTCCCTGGAAACTGTCCGGGAACCTCCATATCAACAACGCCGTAAGGGGACGGCTTGAGATCTTCTACAAAGAAGAAATGCCTTCCGCTCACAAGGGACCCTTCCTGAAGGAAGAAACACAGCTCCTGAAAGCCATTACCCGTAATCTCGGACAATATCTCAGTCGCAAAGAGACCGAAAAAGCAATGATAAGAAGCCGGGACGATCTCCGCATCACCCTGAATTCCATCGGGGACGCCGTGATCGCCACTGACAGCGCCGGCCGGGTCAACGGTATCAATCCTGTGGCTTCGGAACTGACGGGGTTCTCCCCGGCAGAAGCCGAAGGGAAGCCCCTGCAAAAAATATTCCGCATTGTCAATGCAAAGACCGGAAAAAGTGTTGAAAACCCTGTTAAAAAGGTCCTGAAACACGGAGACATTGTCGGGCTTGCCAATCACACGGAACTCATATCCAGGAACGGCAATACATACCAAATCGCCGATTCCGGCTCTCCGATCAGGAATGATGAAGGCGATATTACCGGCGTGGTCCTGGTCTTCCGCGATATCAGCGAGGATTACCGCATCCGGCAGGCACTCATTGAAAGTGAGAACAAATTCCGCTCACTGGTCGATCAGGCGGCGGAAATGTTGTTCCTGCATGACACAAAAGGGAATATTATCGATGTGAACAAGGCTGCGGAAACCCATACGGGCTATACGAAGGCGCAGCTGACACAAATGAATATCACGGATATTGATCCCCTTGCCTCGGAACGCAGGGACATGAAGTATTACTGGAAAAGATCCCTGAGCAGCGATCAGGCGATACGTTTTGAAAGCACCCATCAGCGTAAGGACGGTTCTGTGTATCCGGCGGAGATCACGGTCTCACGGGTGCAGCTTTCCGGCGGGAATTATATCTTGGCGCTTGCACGCAATATCACGGAACGTAAAAAAGCGGAGAAGGAACTGAAGGAAAGCGAAGAAAAATACCGCCTTATCGTGGAGAACGCCAACGACGGGATCGAGATCACTCAAAACGACCGGATTATCTTTACGAACTCCCGTTTTGCCGACATGCTCGGCTATACCGTAGAGGAACTGAAGGACACCCGGTTCTCTCAGATCTTCACGGCATCCGCCAAAAAAGCCCTCTATGAACGCCATGAAAAACGCAGGGCGGGCATCCCTCTTGATGACCATTATGAAACACGTTTCCGCAAAAAAGACGGCACGAAAATAGATGTCAGCGTCAATTACGAGATCATCGACTACAGGGGACAGCCCGCCACTTTTGCCATTATCCGGGATGTCACGGAAGAAAAAAAGGCGGAAAAGGCGCTGATCTCCAGTGAAAAAAAATACCGGATGCTTTTCGAGACCATGTCGCAGGGCGTGGTATATCAGGACGCAAAGGGAAAAATATTTTCCGCCAACCCGGCGGCACAGCGTGTTCTCGGCCTCACCCTGGATCAGATGAAAGGCAGGACCTCCGTGGACGCCCGCTGGAAGGCCGTTGATGAAAACCGGAACCCGCTCCCGGGCAGAAAGCATCCGGCAATGGTCGCTCTGAGTACCGGAAAAAAGGTTGAGAATTTCATACAGGGTATTTTCAACCCACAGCTCAATGACTATGTCTGGCTTATGGTAAATTCCATCCCCCTCTTCCGCAAGAACGGGGATCGTCCCTATCAGGTCTATTCCACCTTCCTGGATATCACCAAAGAAAGGAAAGCCGAGCTCGCACTGCAGGAAAGCCAGCGCCAGTTCAATGTCATGATCGATAACCTCAACGGCGTGGTGTACCGCTGCCTGAACGACAGGTACTGGACGATGGAATACATGAGCGACGCCATCCGCGAGATCACCGGTTATCCGGCGGATGATTTTATCGGCAACGCAAAGCGCGCGTACGTAACCGTTATTGCTGAGGAGGACAGGAAACGGATCCGCAGCGAGATCAACACGGCGGTAAAAGCAAAAAGGCGTTTTACCGTGGAATACCGTATCCGTACCTCGAACGGTGAGATTCGCTGGGTGTGGGAACGGGGAAGGGCCGTGTTCCGCAAAAACAACACCACGATCCTCGAGGGCTTCATTGTCGATATAAGCGAACGTAAGGCTTCGGAGCTTGAATTGCTGAAGGCGAAGCAAAAAGCGGAGGAAAGCGACCGTTTGAAATCCGCCTTCCTGGCGAACATGAGTCACGAGATCCGCACGCCCATGAACAGCATCATGGGTTTTCTGAGCCTCCTGCAGGAGCCGGAACTGTCAGGGGAAAAGAAAGACAGCTACATCAATATCGTAAAACAAAGCAGTACGCGGCTTCTGAACACCATCAATGACATCATTGAAATCGCAAAGATCGAATCCGGCTACGTAAAAATCTTTCCTGAAGAGATAAGCATAAGCGTCCTTCTCGAATATTTTTATGACTTTTTTAAGCCGGAAGCGGATAAAAAGGGCCTGAGCTTACGGGTGAAGGACACCGTTGATAAAAGCACGGATGTTCTCAGGACCGACAGGAACAAGCTGGAATCCATCCTGAACAATTTTATGGACAATGCCCTGAAGTTTACCCGTGAAGGATTCATCGAGATCGGTGCCGGCAGGGAAAAGGACAGGATTGTCTTTCATGTTTCAGACAGCGGGCCGGGGATCCCCGCGGACCGCCAGGAGGCGATCTTTAACCGCTTTGTGCAGGCGGACATGGGCATAAACCGCTCCCACGAGGGTTCCGGGCTGGGGCTGTCGATCTCCAGGGCCTATGCCAAAATGCTCGGCGGGGAGATCTTTGTGCGGTCACGGTCCGGAGAAGGGAGCACCTTCTATTTTACATTACCCTCCGGTAACGCATCAGCCGGCGTGATGAAAAGCCAGGAAAAAGCGCCCCCTGCGAAACGCCCCGGAAAAAAGAAGAAGGCGTGTATCCTGGTAGCGGAAGACGATGACGCCAGCTTCATTTATACCGAAGCTGTACTTCAGGCGGAAAACTTTACGGTTGTCCGGGCCGCGAACGGCGAAGAAGCCGTACGGCACTGCCGGGAAAACCCGGACATCGGGCTGGTGCTCATGGACCTGAAGATGCCGCGGATGAACGGTTACACCGCAACCCGGAAGATCCGGGAATTCGACCGGAAGATCCCCGTGATCGCGCAAACGGCATATGCCCTGCAGGGCGATGAGAAAAAAGCCCTGGCGGCGGGCTGCGATCACTATCTCACCAAACCGCTCACAAGTAAAGCACTGTTAAAATGTATCTGGAAATATCTGTAAAATACGGTAATTCTCTCTTGAGTATTTTGCGGATAAACCGTAAATTGTCATAACGGCATATGAAGAGTTTGTCGGCAGTCATGTTATTAAACGAACGCACACATACGGCGGGATGCTTTTCGAATCCGGAAAGGCAAGTGCCCCTGTCGTTTGCTTTTATGTTCGTAAAAAACCTTAAAAAAACCGAGGCGGAAAAATGAAAGGATATGTCCACCTGTACACCGGGAATGGCAAGGGAAAGACCACTGCTGCTTTCGGCCTGTCACTGCGCGCGGCAGGTGCCGGAAAAAAAATATTCTTCGCACAGTTCGTAAAAGGCAAGATCTATTCCGAGATAAAAGCCGTTAAAAAATTTCTCCCTGATATCACCGTAAAGCAGTACGGACTGAAATGCTTTATCGTCGACACCCCCAAAGCGGAAGATATCGAAGCGGCGCAGAGGGGATTACAGGAAGTGGAGGCCGTGATGGCTTCGGGAAAATATGATCTCATTGTGCTGGACGAGATCACCATTGCGCTCTTCTATAAGCTTGTCCCGCTTGAGGAATTGCTCCGCATCCTGAAAAAAAGACCCGAAAATACGGAGCTTATCCTGACCGGCCGTTATGCGCCCCGCGAACTCATTGCCTTTTCCGATCTGGTGACGGAAATGCGTGAGGTAAAGCATTACTATACGGAAAATGTCAAAGCGCGGGAAGGGATCGAATTCTGAACACCGGAACGGTTCCGGCCTGTAAAAAAAAGGAGCATGCCATGCAAGTCAACGCAAACAACAAGACCGGAAACACCTTCATGTCCGTGATCAATGTTGTCCTTTTCCTGGGAATGGTCACGGTCAACGGACTGGCAAACGGGCTTCCCATCAACGGGATCAATACCGGAGAAGTCTCCGCGCTCTATCCCAATCTGTTCGTTCCCGCGGGACTGACCTTTTCGATCTGGGGGCTGATCTATTTGCTCCTCCTGCTCTTTGTGGTTAATAACCTCTACCTTTCCATCCGAAACAGAACGGACGTTCTGATCCCCGTCAAAG
>JAGYLW010000061.1 GCA_018400915.1 Fidelibacterota bacterium | reverse complement strand
TGTCTTCCTTGCAGGATTAATAAGAAGCAGTGTTCCGTCGTCATAGATTGGGGATCCTGAAATGAATTCAGGATGACGCGTTGGTGGTGCTCACGATGACGCGTTGGTGGAGTTCAGGATGACGCGTTGGTGGAGTTCACGACAGACCCCAAAAGGGTGCCCCTTCAAATCGAAGGACGGCTTTTTATACTTGCGTCCCGCATCATATTTGTTTATATTGCCAAATGACGAAATGATGGAGGCCTGTGAAAAATGAAAGCGATGGAAAAGGAACGGCTCCGGACTCTTTCCGGTATTCTCAAGGCAATGTCGCATCCGACACGCCTCTGGATGGTGGAAGAGCTTTCACGGAAAGAACGCTGTGTCCGCGAATTCGTTAAAGGCAGCCATCTGGACTTTTCAACGGTTTCGCGGCATCTTTCCGTTCTGAAACAGACAGGCATCATTGAAGACGAAAAACGGGGAAAAAATGTCTACTATCACCTTCATGCTTCCTGTGCAATGACGGTGATACACTGCCTTGAAGATTATATGAAAGAACGCTGAGAAAGTGCGGGGCTGTTATCGGGAGCACCGGTTCCGTAAAAGACAGCGAAGCCCCGCAGTTTCTCAGGAAGGGCCGGAATGCGAATTCAAATACTGGGAACGGGATGCGTGAAATGTGAACTGCTGATGGAGAGGACCCGGGAGGCACTGCAACAGCTGGGATCGGATACGGAGCCGGTCAAGGTTTCCGATATCAATGAGATCCTTGATTTTGGTATCATGACGATCCCCGCACTGGTGATCGACGGGAAAGTCAAATTTGCCGGGAACGTCCCGCCGGTGCATGAATTAAAGGAAATAATCAAGAAAGGATGAAACATGAGATTTTCAGGAAAACAAACAAAATTATTCACGGTGTTTACCGTGCTGTTCCTGACCGCGGCGCTGACGCTTACCGCCTGCTCGCCGAAAGACAGTGCGGAAGCGAAAGTGTCCGAAAGTAAAAAGGTATCCGGAACCGCAGCATCGGAGGATCTGCCGAAAATGGTCGATTTTAAATCACCGACCTGTCCGCCGTGCCGCGCAATGGAACCGATCCTGGAAGAGCTAAAGGAAGAATATGCCCATGCTTTTGAGCTTGAGGTGGTGGATGTCTCGCTTTCCGAGAACCGTGACCGCGCCGTTAAACATGCCATTCAGTACATACCGACACAGATATTCTATGACGCCGACGGGGAACAGATATTCCGGCATACGGGGTATTATTCCAGGGAGGATATCCTGAAAAAATGGAAAGAGCTGGGATATGACATGTCTTCCCCCTAAAGACCAGCTCCAATAAAAAAAGCCCGTATAAAACGGGCTTTTTTACTATTGTCAGGTATTTACGGATCAGTCCTCATCCTCATTTCCGGATCCGGATTTTACGGAGATCAGCGGCGGGCTTGGCCGGAACACCTTTTTGATCATGGGAAGAAAGCCGCTTTCTTCTCTTTCGATCTCTGCTTCCGCCTCTTTCAGGACCCCGGCCCACATGGTCGCGAATCCTGGGTGCTTCTCGAACATAAGGTGGATCGCCTTGTCGTAAACGTACAGGACGTGAAGTTTGTCACGGCCCGGTTTCTCTTTCAACACCGTGATCGTCGATTTCAGGTTGTCGATCATCCTGCGCTGCTCCGCCAGCTCTTTCTGAACGGACTCGTTTCCTTTGGCGGATATGTGCATCTGCGTGTTAAGATGATTCTTTAAACGTTCATTTTCCTCCACATAGGATTTGATGGTCATCTTTAGTTTGATCTTCGCCTGGATCCATATGACGATACAGACCAGGAGCCCGATGCCAAAACCTGTCAGTAAAGAGGTAAATGAAAAGGATATGTTTCCCATTGCAGGTCCCTTCAATGAATTCAATTATATCAATGTACGAAAAAAATCAAAGTGATGTCAAGACGGAAGATAAAAAAATCAACCGGGATCTGTCCGGCCGGAATATCAGGATATATACAGCATTCGCGGAGCAATAGAGAATAAAAGGCAATAACCGGAAGCAGGAATCACAAAGGATCCCGGCGAGGGGACCGCAAAGAAGGTCTGTCCGTCTCAGGCAGACCTGCCGTTCTTTTTCTGAGAGAGAAGCCCGGCACCGGCATAGAGTATCAGAACGCCGCCGATCAGAAGCGATGAAACAAGCAGCAGGGAGATGCCGATACCGTACAGATCCGCAAATATTCCCGTAAGAAAAGCAATGACCGCGGTCATCATGGTCTTTAAGAGGGATTGCGCAGAGAGCACGGAGGTCAGATATTCCCCCTTTACCCGGTCGGCGACAAAGCCTGTTAAAATGGGTTTGCGGATGTTCTCTACAATATAGATCATTAAAAAGGCAAGGAGTGCTGCGGACCAGAGGGAAAATTGTGCAAAAACACCGCAAAGGACCCCGAAACCAAGCCCGGAAAAAAGGGTGACGGGTATAATGAGGGTTTTTCTTTTGGTTTGAAAGGCATTTGCATGTTGTGAAGCGAAAGCCGTGAGAATGTAGATAAGAAAATAAAAAATACCGATCGTCAGCCCGTTCTGCTGTTCCCTTGAAACCTTCGGGAGCAGGGGGACCAGGATGGCAACATGAAGCATAAAAGGCTGTATGTAGTCTTTCACGGCCCGCATGTATGCGCTGTGCAGGGCCGTGTGATTGATCAGTGTGAATACCCGGATGTCCCGAATGGAAGCAATGAAGGCCTTGTAGGTGCGTTTTATGGCATAAAGGCGTTTTTCTTCAGATCTTCTTACCGTATTCAGCTCGCGGGGATAGCTCAAAATTAGCAGTAAATTGAGCACATAAGGTACCGTTGAGAACAGGAAGATCTGAGAATAATCACCCCGAAAGAAGAGAATTGACCCGGCAATTAAGGCGGATACCGCAGAACCCCTCTGGGACCAGGCACGGGTATGTCCGTAGTAGGAGATCTTCTCGCCGGACCATCCCTGCTGTCTCAGGTAATCCATGATCATGCCTTTATGGGTTCCGGAGCGGAAGGCGTCACCGGTACCGTACAGTATGAAGGCAAGAAGAAAAAGGCCGAAAACCTCCGCAGTATAAAACAGCAGGAAGGAAAAGATGTATGCCAGGAAGGAAAAGGCCAGGGAGCGTTTCCGTCCGAATGTATCGGCCACCATCCCCGAAGGGATCTCGAAAAGATTGATGGTGATCTCTCTTACGGCATAGAGAATACCGATCTGCGTATAGGAAAGGTCCTTTGAAATAAGGAAGAGAATAAAGAATGCTTCAAAAAAACGCAGGTTCTTTAAAAAACCGTAGGCACAGAATTTAACAAATTGTCTGTCTTTTTGCCAGGTCCGCATATTCGGTTTCCCTGAAATACTGCAGTGCAGCAACCGGTGATCTGAGATAAGGGAAGACAGATAATGTTATCTTCAGATACAGATTTCCCGTCTGAGAGCATCCGGGAACGGTTTTTAAACCGGCCGCATCCCGGGTAGGAAAACGTGCCTTTCCTACAGCGGTTTATACCAGATGTTCATACTTTCGATATTGCCGGAAATGTTCGTATTGTTGATCAGGCGGCCGCCGTATTCATATCCGCATTTCGCAAAGGTGATATTCATCCCCGGAGACGCCGCGCGGGCGATGGTGAAGACGTTCCTGAATCCCCGGCGCCGCACGTGTTCTTCCATCCGGAGCAGCAGATGCACGGCCAGGCCGTTGCCCCGCCAGTCCGGAAGCGTGGCAAAATCCGTCATTTCCGCGTGCAGGGCTTTTGTGTTCTTTTCCGCGGAGGAAAGCGCTATCAGTTTGCCCTTGTGTCCGACCCCGAAATAATCGACGTGGGTCCGCAGGGTCTCCCGCAGGTAATCCGGATCGTGAATGGGGAAGGGATAGGAAGGGAAAACGACCTTGTATATTTCCGCCATGCGCGTTGTGTCATCTTCATTGCAGGTGCGCAACCGGAACCGCGAAGTGTCGAGCGGGGATATCTTTGTATTCTTCTTGCTCAGTGCCAGGGTCCTGTTGTGCTCGTAGATGTCAAGTTCCGCTTCATTTTCCCGGTCTCTGTTCACATAGTAAGCGAGAAAAACCCCCTTTTCCTTCCCGTTGTAGAAAGCGGGTATCTCCGCCTCCGTACGAAAACCGGCATTCAGGAAAACGGAGGCCTGCGTTTCAGGAAGCTTGGCAAAGATCTTTCCGTACCCTTTTTCTTCCGCCATTCCGATAAGCCGCTGCGGAAGTTCCTGCAGTGATCCGGAACCGGTCTGCATGAGATAGATGCGGTCGTTATAGGGTCCGTGCTGGACCTTCGCTCCGCCGGACAGCGTCTCGATCCGGTCATATTGCTGTGCTTGCATGGGTCCCTTTCTATACGTGTTCGCTATTTTTTCTTTTTGTCATCGTTGTTGCGGCGTTTATAACGCGGATTATTGGCGGGAACCAGGGAAATGGCCTTGTCGTAATCGGCCAGCAGTTTTTCAATGCCGACCGCCTTGTATTCCTGGGCGTCTTCAAGCTGCAGCTCAAGATCGCATTCGGCACAATTTCTGTCGCAGAAGTAAGGTTCGTAGGAATCGGGTTCTTTGTAGCTGGAGATCACGCCTTCATAGTTGCGCAGAATGACCTTGTTCGTGGACCAGGAAATCAGGTAGTTCGGCATGACCGGGATCTTTCCGCCGCCGCCGGGCGCGTCGATCACATAGGTCGGAACGCAGAATCCGCTTGTATGGCCGATAAGGCTTTCCAGGATCTCAATCCCCTTGCCGATCGGTGTACGGAAATGACTGAGGCCTTCAGACAGGTCGCACTGATAAAGATAATAGGGCCGGACGCGGTTGAAAGCCAGTTTATGTACCAGGGATTTCATAATGCGGGGACAGTCGTTCACGCCGGCCAGCAGCACGGACTGGTTGCCCAGGGGGAAACCCGCGTCCGCAAGCTTTTTCAGTGCGGTTCTCGAGGAGTTCGTGATCTCTCGGGGATGGTTAAAATGGCTGTTGATCCAGACCGGCTGATGTTTTTTCAGCATATTGATAAGTTCATCCGTGATACGGTAGGGAAGGACCACCGGGGTCCGGGTACCGATGCGGATGATCTCCACATGGTCGATCTTTCGCAGCTCGGTCATGATCCAGTCCAGGTATTTGGTGGAAAGCAGGAAGGGATCTCCGCCGCTCAGCAGTACGTCACGGATACGCGGGGTTTTTTTGATATATTCAATGCCTTTCAGTATCTGTGCTTTTCCGGGGATGCTGTCCTGGTCCCCGACGCGGCGCTTGCGGGTGCAGTGCCGGCAGTACATGGCGCAGGTGTTGCTGACCAGGAAAAGTACGCGGTCAGGGTAACGGTGGGTAATGCCGGGCACGGGGCTGTCCCTGTCTTCGCTCAGGGGATCCGACATATCGGTCTTTAACACTTTCAGCTCATCAATAACGGGAAAGCTCTGTTTAAAGATAGGGTCGTTCTCCAGGTTGTCCGTATTGATCAGGGAGAGATAGTAGGGTGTGATCGACATCGGGAATTTGGAGGTGATCTGCTTGTACTGTTCGCGGATGGTGTCCGGCACCTTGATATCCAGCAGTCTTTCGAACGTCTCCAGGTCCCGGACGCTGTGGCGAACCTGCCATTTCCAGTCCATCCAGTTGCTCAGCTTTCCGCCGTCTATTTCTTTAAGGATGCTTTTTTGTTGTTCGGATATCATCATGTCTCCAGATTTTTTGTGTTACGGTAATTTTCCTTTGCAGGATCCGGATCTTCGGCTCCCATAAGTTCTACAAGCCGCTCAAGGGACTCCGTAATGGTTCGCTTTTCCGCATCACTCAGTCCGGCAAGGGATGCGGAAAGTTTATCCTGCAGAAGCGGAGGGGTCTTTCGGATCATTTCCCTGCCTGCTTCGGTGATCTCAAGATACACCTTTCTGCGGTCCTCGGCGGAACGTCTGCGGATAAGAAAATCCTTTGCCTCCAGACGGTCGACGATGCCGTTGACAGTGCTTTCGCCGAGATTGATCTTTCTGGCAAGGTCCCTGAGGATCATTTTATTTGCTTTTGCCAGTACGTCCAGGCATATGAGCTGGGGGGTGGTGAGCCCGAACTTGGCATTGAGTTTCCGGGAATGGATCCCCACCGAACGGGAGATGCGGCGGAGTGAGTGGATTATTCTGTATTCATAGCGGGGGATGTTTCTGTTTTTCATTTATGTTACTTTCAAGTATATAGTTGGAACACGAATCATTCGTATAAGATCATATTAAATGGCCCGGTCAATGTCAAGTGAATAATCAACGCAGAATGCAGCGGGAATTTTCCCAGGGGGATCCCGGCGCGGGTATCGGTTCTCTGATAAAACCCCGGCAAGGACAGTCTGCGCAACAGCCGAAGCCCGGAGCGATCCCGGATCGCTGTTTTTCTCTGCATATTGATAAAAAAATCCCTTGACAATGGAAAACGGATATTGTATCCTAAAAATGATAATCGGAATGATTATTAATAAGAGAGCAAAATGAAGCAACAAACAACATACCGGAAAAGCAGGCAGCGGGAGCGGATACTTGAGCTGCTGCGTTCCACACGCTCCCATCCGACGGCAACCTGGATCTATGACCGTCTGAAACCGGAATTTCCCTCTCTGAGCATGGGAACCGTCTACCGGAATCTGAGTATCCTGGAAGCACAGGAAAGGATCGTCAGGCTGAGCTCCGGGAGTACCTTCGACCGTTATGATGCAAGCACGCATCCGCATGCGCACTTTCGATGCGTGAAATGCGGCAATGTCTATGATGTGGAAAATGCGGACCTTAGGAGGTTCCTGGAATGGGGAGAGCAGAATACGGACCATCAGGTGGATGAAATGTTTATCGAGTTCCGCGGGCTTTGCAGGCATTGCCGGGAAAAAGAGGACCCATAGAAATGAGAGACAGCATACCGGGCTTTTTGCAGTGAGAAGAGGCAAGAGATGTAGGAATGAAAAAAGTATCAATGAACATTAAAACGAAAGGAATGACCATGGAAGCATTAACAAAAGAAACGTATTCAATGCCGCTGATCGGCGATGAGGCTCCCGCATTTGAAGCCGTGACAACCCAGGGAAATATCAGTTTTCCCGAAGATTACAAGGGGAAATGGGTCATATTATTCAGTCATCCCGCAGATTTTACCCCCGTATGCACAACGGAATTCATGACCTTTGCAAAGATGCAGGAAGAATTCAAGGCGCTGAATACCGAGCTGATCGGCCTGTCCATCGACAGCCTTTACGCCCACATCGCCTGGCTGCGGACCATCAATGAAAAGATCGAATACAAGGGCATGAAGAACGTCGAGGTGAACTTTCCGGTCATCGAGGACCTGAGAATGGACGTTGCCAAAAAATACGGGATGGTGCAGCCGAATGCTTCCACCACCCAGGCGGTGCGCGCCGTGTTCATTATTGACCCGGACGCAAAGGTCCGCGCCGTGATCTATTATCCGCTGTCGAACGGCCGCAATATGGATGAGATCAAACGCCTGATCCTGGCAATGCAGAAATCCGACAAGGACGGCGTGGCTACGCCCGCGAACTGGCAGCCGGGTGATGACGTGATCATCCCGACGCCGGGGTCCTGCGGAGCCGCCAAAGAGCGCGTCGCCAAGAAAGAAGAAGGAAAATACTGCCTCGACTGGTTCCTCTGTCTGAAAAAAGACAAATAGAGGCGGTTTTACTCACGTTAGAAAAAGGCTGTTCCGGCAGCCTTTTTTTATTTGCGGTGCATAGATGCGCATTTTCAGGTCTTCCCGAAAAATCTATCGGAGCAAAAAATATTTTCATTGATCATTATTTTGCAGTATAATGTATGTGCAATATGCATAAAGGAAGGTCGCGATGGAAACGTTGAGTGAATATCTGAAAATTTCACCGGAGGTCATTGAAAAACTTATCGTGAGCCTCGCGGTCTTACTGATCCTGACCATTGTCCGTTTTTTGGGGAACTATGCCATCAGAAAACGTATTCAGGACGATATGAAGGCGTATCACTGGCGCCGGGCAGTGCTTTATATTTACACGGTCCTGATCATCATATTCATCGGTTCGATCTGGGTCAAGGGACTGCGTTCCCTGACGACCATCCTGGGTCTGGCGAGTGCGGGAATTGCGATCGCGATGCACGATACCATCGCCAACCTGGCGGGATGGGCGTTTATTGTGTCCCGGAAACCCTTCAAGGTGGGGGACCGCATCGAGGTGCAGAATATCATCGGTGACGTGATCGATATCCGGATCCTGCAGTTCAGTATCGTGGAATGCGGGAACTGGGTGGATGCGGATCAGAGCACCGGGAGGATCATCCACATCCCCAACAGCAAGGCACTGCGTGAACCGATCGCCAACTATCAGATCGGCTTTGAATACATATGGAATGAGATCCCGATACTGATCACCTTTGAAAGCGACTGGAAAAAAGCAAAGCGGATCCTGGAGGAGATCGCCAACAAGAACGTGATGCATCTCTCGGAGGGCGCCCAGCAGCAGATCCGCAAAGCGGCGCAAAAATATTTTATTCAGTATAATAAACTTACCCCCATCGTCTATACCGCCGTCAAGGAAAGCGGGGTCATGCTGACCATCCGTTTTCTGGTCAATCCCCGTCAGCGGCGCTCCAGCGAGCACCAGATATGGGAGGCCATGCTCGACGCATTCAGCCGGGAAAAAGATATTGATCTGGCATACCCCACCCGCCGCTACTATGTCCACGATGGATCCCGGGACCGGGAAGACAGGGATCTGAAGTCATAATCCACTAAAAACTTCATGGTCTGAAAACCTGCAGGATCACAGGGGCACTGCGGTGAAAAATTTTTTGATACATCTTTTCAAAACATAAAATATTTCGTACTTTTTCGCTGAAGATTTTGAAGCATAAGAGAGAAGTCTATTCTCTTAATCAATACCGGATCGAAGATCATGGCCCTGTGCCGCGATGCAACATTGTGACGGAAAGGAATGACAGTATGCAAAAAATCACAAAGACCGCAATAACGATCGCCGTATGTGTTCAGATACTGTTCGCGAACAGCGCCCTGGAGTTTGACGGGGTCAATGATTATGTACAGCTTTCACAGTTCCTGCCTACCGGCGGTACAAGCAATACGGTGGAAGCCTGGGTGAAGATCCCGCGGGCCGGAACGGGTAATCTTCAGGAAGGCGAACGTGTGGGCATTATCCTCGGAAATTTTGATTCACACCAGAATGCCGGCTGGGAAGTGCATGACGACGGGCAGATACGCATCTGGTGGAACGGCGCTCCGGATGTGTACGGATAAACGGACCTGCGGGACAACAGCTGGCATCACGTGGCCTTTGTCCGGGATAAAAGCAATGACCGCTTCCGTGCCTATGTGGACGGTGTCCTTGAGTTCGATCACAGCGGCTGCGGAACGGACCT
>JAGYLW010000060.1 GCA_018400915.1 Fidelibacterota bacterium | reverse complement strand
GCCTGAATGGCAAAACCAATGACGTTGATCAGTTCGCCGGCACTCTTGCCGCCGTAGACCTCTCCGCCGAGCACGGCTCCGCTTTTTCTCTGCACAATGAGCTTGACGATCTGTTTGGACGCGTCTTTCAGGCAGCCGGGATGACGGTCCACACCGGCAAAGGTACCGGTGATTACATCGAAATTGTCATTGCGGGCCATGGACTCGGTCAGGCCGGCAACGGCATAGGCGGTGTCGCCGATCGCCGTTGAATAGATGCCGATCGTTCCGCGGAAGGTATTGACCGTTGAAAGCCCGTAGAGATTCAGCGCCGCAACACGGGCTTCGGCGCAGGCCGTGGAGGCCAGCATGATCTTGCTCAGCTTCCCCGTGGAAAAATCCCGTTTTTCCGCACAGTCGCCTGCAGCGAACACATCCTCATAACTGGTGCGCATATAGCGGTCCACATGAATGAAACCGTATTCGTTCAGCTTCAGTCCGAATGTTCCGGCAAGTTCCGTGTTGGGCTTGTATCCGCAGGACATGATCACCGCGTCGGCGTCAAGTTTGGTGCCGTTGTCCAGAACAACGCCGCTGACGGCTTTGTCACCGCTGATCTCTTTCACGGCGGTGCCCGTCAGGACCTTGACCCCCCGTTCATGCAGTTTCTCTTCGGCAAAGGCGGAAAATTCCGGATCGAATGCGGTACCCATGATATGGGGAAGCACTTCAACAAGCGTAACATCCTTCCCGCTCTTTTTGAATTCATCGGAGATCTCCACACCGATGAATCCCGCGCCGATCACAATGACCTTTTTAAGGTCTTTCAGCTTTTTGTGCAGCGCGTCAAGGTAGACCTTGTCTTTCAGTACGGTAAAGACATTCTCCTTATCATGACCCCTGATGGATTTCAGGACCATGGGCAGGGAACCGGTGGCGAATATCAGTTTGTCGTAGCTGATCGTTCCTCCTCCTTTTAGCTGACAGCTTTTTGCTTCCCGTTCAAGGGAGACCACTTCGCCGACCATGATATTGACGCCAAGCTTTTCCAGCCCCGCATCGGGAAGGACATTCTTGTCGCTGCTGCCGACCGTTCCGAAAATGTAGGGGATACCGCAGGGTATCATGACCTTTTCCTCGCGCCGGATGACAGTGACGTCTTTGTCCGGATAATTGCTCTTTGCGGTCATGGCCGCAACGAGCCCGGCGGCAGAACCCCCGATAATAAGAATATCCGTTTTCATGCGAACCTCCGATCGTTTAAATTTCAGGTAAAAAAGAACTTCAATGTTATAAAAATATGCGGACAATCCCAAAAGAATTCATTAAAAAAATAATTTATTGGAAAATGATCGCGGAAAATGATTATATTACCGCTTCACAGTCGTTGAACACTGTATGACAAAAAAGGAGTAATATGAAACGCAGCATTCTTTTCATTCTGTCGCTGGTATTTGCGTTCCAGACGGCACCTGCCGGCGAAGTGCCTTCGGACGCAAAACGCATCCCCACCCGCAGTGAGATCGAAGAGCAGTATCGCTGGGATCTCGGGGACATATACGAAGATACCGATGCCTGGGAAAAAGACTTCAGCTATGTCGAGAAAAATATCGGGAACCTGAAGGAATACAAGGGCAAACTCGGACGTTCGGCCGGAAATCTCGAGGAATGTCTCCGCGAATCCGAGAAACTGGAACGGATACTTGACAAACTGTATGTAGCGGCGCATCTGCTGAAAGACCAGGATACGAAGAATTCCACGAGTCAGGCACTGGCAAGCCGTATTGCGGCACTGAACCAGCGTTTTTATCAGGAACGGGCTTTCCTCTGGCCGGAGATCCAGGAGATCCCGGAAAGGAGGCTGAACCGCTTTGTGAATTCCTCCGAATACCTTCGGGATTACCGCCACATCTTTGATGACATGCTGCGCCAGAAGGAACATATCCTCTCGGAACGTGAAGAGGAATTGCTGGCAATGGCCTCGAACATGGGAAGTGAGTTCAGCAACATCCGGGAGGCGCTGACCCAGGCGGATATCGAATTCCCCAAGGTAAAGGATGACGACGGAGACCTGATCGAGCTTTCCTATGCCCGTTATTCTTCTTTGCTGCGTTCGCGGGATCCCGAAGTGCGCCGCGCCGCCTTCAAGGGCATGTACGGCACTTTTGATGATTTCAAGAACACCAGCGCCGCCACCTACCGGGGTTCTGTCAAAAAGGATATCTTTTTTGCAAAGGCCCGCGGTTACGACAGCTGCATAGAAATGTCCCTCGATGCGGACAATGTGCCCGTTGAGGTCTATGACAATCTCATTGCGACGGCGCATGAATATATCGGACCCCTGGAACGTTACATGGAATTGCGGAAAAAGATCATGGGCGTGGACGAACTTCATCTCTACGACACTAGCGTTCCCCTGTCCGAATCCGATAAGAAATACAGTTATGAAGAAGCAAAAGACCTGATCATTGATGCGCTGGAGGTCATGGGACCCCAGTTCCAGGCGGATGCGAAAATGGCGCTGAATTCACGCTGGGTGGATGTCTACGAGACCCGCAACAAGCGTTCCGGCGCTTATTCCTGGGGAACCTATGACACACATCCCTACATGCTGATGAACTTTAACGGCACCCGCAACCATGTTTTTACACTGATGCATGAACTCGGCCATTCGCTGCATTCCTACTACACCAACCGGGAGCAGCCCTATGCAACGGCGAATTATGCGCTTTTTGTCGCCGAGGTCGCTTCCACCTTCCTGGAGAATATCCTGATGGACCATATGCTGGAAACGCTCGAAGACAAGAACGAGAAGCTTTCCCTGCTGGACCAATGGGCGGACAATATTCTCGGAACGCTCTACACCCAGGTGCTTTTTGCGGAATTTGAACGCGAAGCCCATCATCTGGCCGAACAGGGCGTTCCGCTCACCGTGGAAACGCTAAGTGAGACCTATTTCGAGATCCTGGAGTCCTTCTACGGCAACGTCCTGGTGCTCGATCCGGAATACGCACTCACGTGGAGCCGGATCCCGCACTTTTTCCGCCAGTTCTACGTCTACAAATATGCGACCAGTATCAGCGCGTCCACCGCGCTGAGCCGGAAGGTCATCGACGGTGAACCGGGAGCCATGGAACGGTATATGGAGTTCCTGCGCAGCGGCGCCGGCGATTATCCCATCGCGTTGCTGAAAAAAGCCGGTGTGGATATGTCCACTCCCGCACCGGTCGCTGAAACGCTGGAACTTTTTAATGATATCGTTTCACAGATGGAAGCACTGGTGGAAGATTAATATCGCGGTCAGCGAAAAATGCTCCGGGTGAAATAAAAAAATCCCGTGGTTTCTTTCACGGGATTTTCTATTTTACGGAAAATTGGAGAAAATATTTATGAAAAAAGTCTTATTGTTGATCGTATCCCTCTTGTTCTCGGCATTGCTTGTTGCTCAGGACGATGCGGAGGCCGGATGGAAAAAGGGCGGACAGGGAGCCTTCAATTTTTCACAGACCGCCCTCAGCAACTGGTCGGGCGGGGGTGAGAGCGCGCTTTCGCTGAACACCTTTCTGAGCACGTTCGCGAATTATCAGAAGGAAAAGCTGAGCTGGGACAATAATTTGGACATAGCCTACGGTCTGTTGAGACAGGAAAAGGAGACCCGGAAAACCGACGACAGGATCGAGTTTTCCTCGAAATTCGGTTACCGCCTCGCGGAACACTGGAGTTATTCCTCCGTACTGGGATTTAAGACCCAAATGATGCCCGGCTACGACGCCGACACGGTCCTTGTCTCTTCCTTTGCGGCGCCGGCGTACCTGCAGCTGTCCACCGGTGCGGAATACAAGGCCGGCGATCATTTCAGTCTGCTGCTTGCCCCCCTGAGCGGGAAAATGACCTTTGTGGCGGACACCGCACTGTCGGGGAACTACGGCCTGGATCCGGGGAAAAAGCTGCGGGCGGAGTTCGGCGGTTTTGTCAGGATCGCTTTCCGTCAGGAGCTGGTGGAGAACGTCTCCCTGCAGACCAAGTGCGAACTGTTCTCCAATTATATCGATTCTCCTCATTTTATTGATGTCAGCTGGGATGTGCTGATCTCCATGAAGATCAACGAATACCTCAATGCAAGTGTCAGCACTCAGCTGCTGTATGACCATGATTACAGTTCGCGGATCCAGTTCAAGGAGACCGTCGGGCTCGGAATTTCATTCACGTTTTAAAAAAAGGTGTCCGATGATCATAAGATCCCTGAAGAAAGTGCCCCGGGAAAGGCTTCACGGGGAGGAAATGCGGGGCGTATCCCGTCAGGTCCCTGTCGGGAAAGCGGAAAAAAGTCCGAATTTCTCTTTCAGGGTCTTTACCCTGGAACCGGGCGGCCATTCCCCTTTTCATTCCCATGCGTCGGAACATGTGAATTACATTATTTCAGGGAAGGGCGCCCTGAAGGACGAAAAAGGTGAATTGCACCCGCTTTCCGCGGGCGATTTTTGTTTGGTGGACCCTTATGAAAAACATCAGTACCGCAATCTTTCGGAGACGGAAGCACTGGTCTTCATTTGTGCGGTGATGAAACAATATGAATAGGAGCTGACATGAAACGTATTGGCATCATACTCCTGACCCTGCTTTTTCTTGTGTCCTGCAGCGGTACTTCGGAGGCGGTGAAAAAGACCGGCCCTTCCGCCTTTAATGATATGATGAAAGCCGTTGATGCACTGGTCCGTGACGAGGCCTTCGCACATGCCCACTGGGGGGTGCTGATCAAATCGCTTGACAACGGTGAGATCTGGTATGCGCAAAATGCAAAGCGGCTTTTCATGCCTGCTTCCAACAATAAGATCCCGGGAGCGGCGGCGGCGCTTACCGCCCTGGGCCCGGATTTCCGTTACGAAACGCATCTGCTTACGAAAGGAAAGATCGAAGGGAATACCCTCTGCGGCGATCTTGTCGTCTGGAGCAACGGAGACCCCACCCTGTACGAGCGCTATCAGGGAGGTGACTCCCGTGCCGTTTTCCATGCCTGGGCGGACAGTCTGAAGGCACAGGGGATCACCCGTATTGAAGGCGGCATCATCGGGGATGACGACGCTTATAACGATGTGCATCTCGGCGAGGGCTGGGCCTGGGATTATCTTCAGACCTGGTATGCCGCGCAGTTCGGTGCCCTGCAGTTCAATGAGAATTATGTGGATGTGAAGATCGTCGCTCCGGATATACCCGGAGGGAAGGTTCTCCTGATCCCGAACTGTCCCAGCGATTATTACACCCTGCATGACCAAATCGAGGTCGTCGATGAAGGAAGGACGCGCATCCGCCTTAACCGCGCGCCCAATACGAACGATATCGTTTTCAGCGGCCGGCTGAGAGCGGGAGCGGACACGCTCGAGCTGTCGCCGACCATTCACAATCCCACAGGTTTTTATGTGCAGGTCCTGAAAGAGACCCTTGAGGAATGCGGGATCCGTATCGCGGGCGAAGCGGCGGATTGCGACGATCTCGGAAGCTGGGAGCATGCCGCCGGAGATGAAGACTACCGGGAGCTGGCACATTACTATTCCGTTCCGCTTTCGGAGATCCTGACACGTATGATGAAACGGAGTCAGAACATGTACGCGGAGACCATGCCGCGCACCCTCGCATGGAAGGAAACAGGGCTGGGGAATATGGAGGACGGCAGGAAGATCATGGATTCGCTGTTCACGGATTTTGGCATTGAACCGGGCAGCTGGGTGTATGCGGACGGTTCCGGTCTGACCCGCTATAATTATATCAGCCCGCAGATCCTGGTGAATATCCTTGAAGGCATGTACCATAGTGAAACGAAGGAAATCTGGCTGGAGACCTTTCCCGTCGCCGGGATGGACGGGACGCTGCGCAACCGCATGAAAGGCACGGCGGCGGAAGGCAGCGTATTGGGAAAGACCGGCACGATCTCCAATACACGGGGACTCAGCGGATATGCCAGAACGGCAGCGGGTGAAAACGTCGTCTATTCCTTCCTGGTGAACGGACATATTCTCAGTTCGAAAGAGACCGAACGCATCACGGATTCGATCCTGGAGCTGATCTGCGCCTACGAGTAAAGCAAAATACCAGCCCCGAATAAATAGGAAGAACAGGGATTTTTATTTTTCAGCCGGCGGCAGCAGAACGGTGAAGGTACTGCCTTTCCCGTATTTACTTTCGACAAGGACCCTGCCGTGGTAATTGTCGAGGATCTTCTTCAGGATCGTCATCCCGAGTCCCGTGCCGCTGATCTTTCGCGTATGGAGGTTTTTCGCCCGGTAAAATTCCTCGAAGAGATGCGCCTTTTCCTCTTCCTTCATCCCGATCCCCGTATCTTTTACCGTAAATTTCGCATGCTCGCCGGTCCGTTTCGCCGTAATGTGAATGCTGCCCCCTTCTTTGTTGTACTTGATGGCGTTTGAAAGCAGATTGGTGAAGACACGCCGGATCTCTTCTTTGTCGGCGTGAATATATATTTTGCCGGCAATGTCCATACTGAGGGTAATATGTTTCTCCCGCAGTTCCCCCCGGAAAAACTCCGCCGTTTCACGGATCAGCGCTCCGCCGTCAAGGCGTTCGATCTCCCGGTGTACGGTGCGGGCATCCATCCGGAAAATATTCAGCAGGTCCTGAAGGAGAGAGAGCATGGCGTTGCTGCGTTCCAGGCTTCGTTCAAGATACTGCTGATACCGCGCTTCATCATCGCCGAGCGCCCTGTCAATGACCATTTCAAGATAGCCTTTGATCGCGCCGAGCGGGGCTTTCAATTCATGCGCCACCATATTGATGAATTCCGACTTGGACAGTTCAAGCGCCTTGATCTCGGAAATGTCGCGCAGAACGGATACCGCGCCCAGCAGATAGCCGTTGTCGTCAAGGATGGGGGTCGTGTTGGCCATCACCACCAGCCGGGCGGGGGGTTCTATCACGATCTCTTCCTTCACGGAACAGCTTGAATTCCTGTTGTCCAGGACATTCGTGATCTGTTCCTGTAACTTGCGGGGGAGGATGTCAAATATTTTCTCCCCGACGGGGATTTCGCGCCGGACGCCGATAAGATTCAGGAAGCGCGGATTGTTGAAGATGATCTCCTTACGCTGATTGGTAATGATCAGGCCGTCGTCAATGGAATTGATCACCGAGCGGAGGCGTGACTGTTCTTCGGAGATCGCGATCAGGTTTTTGTTCTTTTCCGCTTTTAACCTGCGTGCCTCCCGGATGTACCAGCGGCGTTCGGAGGCACGGAGAATGACACGTTCCAGTTTTTCATGCCGGACCGGTGTCTTCAGAAAGTCATACCCGCCCATGTGGGCGATCTTCATGATCGCGTCAATGTCCGGATCATGGTCCATCATCACGCAGATGGCTTCCGGGAACCTTGCCAGGATCCCGGAAAGGACATCGACGCCGGACATATCCGGAAGCCTGTACGCGATAAGATAGAGATCGTATTCCTTTGAAATGGCTTTCTTGACGGCGCCGGGGCCGCGGGTTTCGATATCGAGGGCGTAACGGTCTCCGATGATCTGTCTGATACTGTCGATCACCCGCTTGTCATTTTCAATAAGAAGGATATTTGCACTCGTCAGGAACATGGCTAATAATATCGATAATTCGATGTAAAACACAGCTTTTTTCCATATTCCTGAAACAATTTTCACCCGGAAGAGCTTTCATGATCCCTTTCCCCGTTTTACCGGGAAATACAAATCTGATAACAGCCTTCTTTTTTCATGCAAAAGACCTTATATTAAAAGATTTAATACCGACAGGAATACACGATATTCATATGCACCGCAGCAATCCAAAAATTCAGATGATCCTTTCCGCCCTGCTGTGCTTTTGTTTCACCGCAATTTTTGCCGAAGAACCGATCGAATTGCTGAATGCCGGCACGATGCAGAAAGTGACGGAGGATCCCTCCGAAACCGAAAGCCGGGAAAAAAGCAATTATCTCGTCTTTGACAAGGATGTGCATTTGAAGCAGGGAGCCGTGCACCTTTATGCGGACAGGGCCTTCCAGTATTCCGAACAGGATCTCCTGCGCCTGCAGGGGAACGTGCGTATTTTCGACGACAGCGTTACCGTCTGGTTTGACGAGGGGGAATACCATACCGAAAGCAAGGGGATCGATATCAGCACTCCTGTGCGCATCCACTATGATTCCCGGCGTTTTACGGCCGGTTCCCTGAAAGGCAATTTTGACGACGACACCTATTTTGCCTACGGACAGGTTAGGATCGCGGACAGCATTTCCTTTGCCCGTGCCGATTCCATGTATTTTGACCGGAATAAGGAGCGGGCCTTCCTGTACGGGAACGCCCTGATGGAGGACACGGTAAATCATATCAGCATGCGGGGCAGCGAGCTGGAATACCGGCTTGACACGGACCGTTTCTACGGTCACAGAGATGCTTCCGTTTACGAGACCCTTGATGACGGCACCCGGCGTTTTGAGGTCTTTGCGGAAAGCCTTGAGGGAGACATGGATGACGGCTGGCTGATCGCCAGGGACAGTGTATATGTGAAGCAGGATTCCGCCGCCGCCTGGTGCGATTCCCTTTTCTACCTTGATTCGACGCAGACGGTGCATTTTTACGGGAATGCACATCTTCAGTATAAGCGGATCGACATGTATTCGCGGGAGATGCAGCTCGATTTCCGGCGGGAGCATCTGGGGTCCCTGGAATCGCGCGTGCAGCCCCGGGTGACCCTGCATGAGCAGGGATATCTCCGGGAAAAAGGCGGGGAGACGGTGGAAAAGACCAGTGAAATACACGGAAAATATCTTTATATGCAATTCGACCGCGAGGACGCTCCGGAATTTATGGACATGGCGGGAATGGTGAGCTCGGATTACCATGTTTTCAGGGATTCGGTGTACAAGGGGCTGAACCACATGTCCTCCGATACGGTGCGGGTGTTCTTTGATAACGGTAAAGTAAGCGATATTTTTGCCGTCTTTGAGGTGCAGGGAAATTTCCGTCCAGACACCTCCTATGAAGAAATGGATACCACCGTAAGCTATCAGGGCGATGAAGCCCATTACGAGCTGAAGAATGACAGGATGTCCATATATCCGGGATCCCGGATGGTTTACGGGGACATCAAGCTACGTGCGGATACCATGCGGATCAACTGGGAAACGAATATTCTTTGCGCAATGCCCGGAGCAAGCGGGCAGTTGCCGGAGTTTATCCAGGGCGACGACGCACCGGTGTACGGAAGGCTTTTTGAATACAATCTTGATACGGACCGCGGAAAGATCACCCGGGGGAAAACGCAGATCAAGGAAGGGTACTACCAGGGAAGGACGGTCATGAAAACGGAAACGGAGCCGCTGTATGTGAAACACGGGATCTTTTCGACCTGCGAACTTGAGGAGCCCCATTTCTGTCTGGAGGCGGAGCGTATGAAGGTCATCCCCGGGGACCGCGTTTTTGCCCAGGATATCGTGTTCAAGATCCTTGACGTTCCCCTGTTGTACATTCCCAGCATCTTTGTGCCGATA
>JAGYLW010000006.1 GCA_018400915.1 Fidelibacterota bacterium | reverse complement strand
AAGGAATGGCCGATATTGCCGCAGGCCACGGCGGAAATGCCGGAACGCTCCAGCATGTTCGCGATCAGGGAGGTGGTGGTGGTCTTGCCGTTCGAGCCCGTCACCGCAATAACGGGGCTTTCCGTGAACCAGCTGGCAGCCTCGATCTCGGAATAGACCGGGATATCCCGTTCACGCAGCTCCCGGACTACCCCCGAGGATGCCGGAAATCCCGGGCTGAGCACGACCAGCTCAGACCGGAATATCTTTTCACTGTGAGCTCCGAATTCGTATTCAATATGATGTTCGTCAAAAATCTTCAGCAGCCCCGGGGTTTTGAGTTTTTTGTTTTGTTCGCTGACGCACACGCGGGCATCATGCCTTGCCAGCAGGATGGCCGCGGAGACGCCGCTTCGGCCGGCGCCCAGAACCGTAATGTTCTTATCGCTTACGCGCATATCGTTCCTTCTAGCGTATCTTGAACGTTGCCAGTGACATCAGTGCACAAAAGATCCCCATGATCCAGAAGCGGACCACTACCTTGCTTTCCGGCCAGCCGAGTTCTTCAAAATGATGATGGAGCGGCGCCATGCGGAACACCCTCCGTCCTTCACCGAAACGTTTTTTGGTGTGCCGGAACCATCCGATCTGTATGACAACACTCGCCGCTTCGATCACGAAGACCATGCCGATCAGCAGGAACACGATCTCTTTCTTTAAGAGAATGGCGATGGTTCCCAGCGCCGCCCCGTAGGCAAGGGAGCCCGTATCTCCCATAAAGACTTCCGCCGGCCGTGAATTGAACCAGAGGAATCCCACCAGTCCCCCCACCATGGCGGAGAGAAAGACGGTCAGCTCGCCGATCGTGGGAAGGTAAAGGATGCCGAGATACTGACTGAAATCCACGCGGCCGGAGAGATAGGCAATGGCCAGCATGGAAAATGCCGCCAGCGCCATCAGGCCGGACGCCAGCCCGTCCAGTCCGTCCGTCAGATTGACGGCATTGGAAAAACCGGTGATATACAGAATTACGAAGGGGATGTAGAAAATACCGAAGTTGATCATCACGTTTTTCAGGAAGGGCAGGGAGGTTACGGTGACCAGCTCCGGATTCCCGGGATACAGGTACATGAAAGCCGCTACGATAAGGCCGAGAATAACCTGTCCCATCAGTTTGTAGCGTGCGACCAGTCCCTTTTCTAATTTTTTCACCACTTTCAGATAATCGTCGATAAAACCGATCACCCCCATCCACAGCACCACGAACATCATGAGCAGGATGTAGCGGTTGCTGAGATCCGCCCACAGTATCGTGGGGACAAATACAGCCAGATGAATGATAAGGCCGCCCATGGTGGGCGTACCCGCCTTGACCTTGTGGCTTTCAGGCCCTTCGATACGTATGGTTTCGCCGATATGATGCCGGCGAAGCGAACGGATAATGGGCGGACCCAGGAAAAAGGTGATCAGCAGCGCCGTAATGGCGGCGGCGGCGCTGCGGAACGAAATATAGCCGGCGATATTGAACCCCGAAATATATTCGCGCAACGGATATAAAAGTTCATATAGCATATTACATTCCCTTCATTATGGAGATAACGTCTTCCATCGCCATGCCGCGTGACCCCTTGAACAACACCGCATCTCCGGCTTTAACGATACCGGCCAGTTCCTCCGCCAGTTTTTGTTTACTGCTGAAATGTTTTACGTCGTCCAGTCCCAGCTTCCGGGCCTTTTCCGCCGTGTGGCGGCTTGCTTCGCCGTAGCAGAGGAGGCAGCGGACCCCCGCAACCGCAAGCTGTCCGGCGACGGTCTCGTGACTGGAGCGGGATTCGGCACCCATTTCCAGCATGTCGCCGAAGACCATGATCTTTTTCCCGGATACCTGCATTGCCTGCAGGGCGTCAACGGCGTTTTTGACCGACAGAGGATTGGCATTGTAGGTATCATCGATGATGCTGACCCCACGCCAGCTGTCGATGCGGCCGCGGCCGGCGGAAGGAGAGGAATGCTCGATCTGTCTGACAATGCTGTCGCGGTCCATCCCCAGGCTTCGCGCCGCGGCGTACACGGCGGCGGCATTGCTTGCGGCACCCCTGCCGGGAGCGTTGAGACGCAACCGTGCGCCCTCCGCATTCAGGGTATAACAGCCGTTCTCATCAACGGAGCATATGCGCAGGGTGAAATCCCCCGGCTTCTCCAGGGAGAAGCTTATCCGCCTGCGCCTGTCCTCCGGATAAGCGGCGATGCGGGGGTCATCGAGATTGAGAAAGAGAATGCCGTCATCCTTCACCGAATCAAAAAGCTCGAATTTTGCTTTCTGGACGTTCCCGATGGACCCGAGTCCGCCGATATGGGCGTGTGCAATGACCGTGATCAGTCCGTAGTCCGGCGGAATAATGCCGCAGAGTTCACGGATCTCACCCAGGGCGGACATTCCCATCTCCAGAATGGCAATATCCTCATCGCCCCTGATCTGCAGGACGGCCAGCGGAAGGCCGATGTGGTTGTTAAAATTCCTCGGGCTTTCGGCAATGATCATTTCCGAACGCAGGACCTCCGCAAGCAGCCGGCGGCTTGAGGTCTTTCCGGCACTTCCGGTGATCGCAAAGACCGGTACGTTCAGACTGTGTGCATACACGGCCGCCATATCCTTCAGGCCCTGATAGGTGTCGTCCACAATGATCAGCGGATCCCGCGGATCCGCTTTTTCAGCATAATCACGGTCCACCACGGCCGCCAGCGCACCATTGTCCAGCGCATCCCTGACAAAACGGTGGCCGTCCGTGTGTTCCCCCTTCAGTGCGCAGAAAATGTGGGTTTCGGGAATATTGCGGGAATCAATACTGACACCGCGGAAAAAAGCGAAGCGGATATTGCGCAGCGTAAAGGGACCGTGATGTAACTGTTGCGTTTTCATCATTTTTAGGAACCCCGGTACGGAGAGGGCTCTCCGCACCGGGGTGGTAGAGGGTTACTTGTGTCTCTCCATTTCGTTTATGACCGATTTATCATTAAAGGGGATCATTTCCCCCCTGATCTCCATATACTTTTCCGCTCCCTTCCCCAGGATCATGATAATATCCCCCTTCTCAGAGTATCCGTAAGCTTTCTTCAGGGCTTCCTTACGGTCGAGGCAGATCTCCGTTTTTTCCCTGTTTGCGATCCCGGATAGAATATTTTCCGCGATCTGCCGCGGGTCCTCTCTGCGCGGATTATCGTTTGTGAGAATGATGATATCCGAACCGGCTTCCGCGATCCTGCCCATCATGGGCCTTTTTTCACGGTCACGGTCGCCACCGCAGCCGAAGACCGTAATGATACGCTTGCGTCCGCTCAGGCGGGAGGCGGCGTTCAGCGCTTTTTCCATGGCATCCGGCGTGTGTGCATAATCGATCACGGCGGTGCCCCGGGAGCTTTTGATCATTTCCATCCGGCCGTCCACCGGACGGAAGGGAAAATTATCAACGATGGCGTTTTTTCCGGGGAAAAGCTGTAGCCATGCGGCGATGCTCCCGCAGATGTTTTCAGCGTTAAAGGTACCCAGCAGGGGCGAATCCACGCGAAAGGCACCGGCCGGGGTGTTCAGTACACCGCGCACGCCGTGAATGTTCACGGACAGTTCCGAGAAATGGAAGTCCGCATTTGCATCATGCACTGCGTAAGATATTTTCTCCGTGCTTATCAGGTCGTACAGACGTTTTCCGTAGGCATCGCCGGTATTGACGATGCTGACGCCTCCCGGGCGGAGCTGACGGAACAACCGCGCTTTTGTCTGGAAATACGCCTCCATATCGGTATGAAAATCAAGATGATCCCGGCTGAGGTTCGTAAAAACGGCGGAATCGAAAAGCAGTCCGTGGATCCGCTGAAGCGCAATGGCGTGTGAGGAGACTTCCATAAATACCGCGGTGGTGTATTCCCGTTCAAAGCGGCGGAAGAGCAGTGCGAGATCGCGGCTTTCAGGAGTGGTGCGGGCTTCATCCCTGTAACGGCCTGCACTCCGGGCTCCGAGTGTGCCGATGAGGGCCGGGCTGGATCCGCTGCTTTCCGCAAGCTGGTACAGAAGATGGGTCATCGTGGTCTTTCCGTTCGTGCCGGTGATGCCGAGCAGGGGGAAGGGGAGAGGCTGCGAGTGGTAAAGTGCGTGGCTCAGGTCCGCAAGGGCGCTTCTGCTGTCGTTCACCACGATCTGGGGAACGGGGCAGTCAACCGGTTTCTCGACAACGCAGGCGGTCGCTCCGTTCTGATAAGCGCTGAAAATGTAGGTATGCCCATCCGTCCGGTATCCCCTGACGGCCACAAAAAGCGCATCTTTTCCCGCCATACGGGAGTCGTAGACAACATCCCGGATCCGGGGATCGGGACCCTCGTAGTAGTAAGGCTGCTGAAGGTGTTTCAGCAGTTCGCTGAGATATTTCATGAATGCACCTCCAGGCGGCAAGACGCATTTTCCTTCAGATAGGTTCCGGGCGGAGGATATTGATAGCCGACCTTTCCCCGCGAAGCATTGCGCTCGACGCTGAGGCCGGTCGCTTTCAGGTTTTTCTCGGCATTCAGGATATGCATTCCCACAACGTCGGGCATGATGATATCGTAAAGTTCTTCCCGGAGGTCCGTTGTGTTCTCATCCGGGCTTTCCGTGCGTTCCTCCGGGAAATCCGGAGACCTCTGCGAACGGTGCAGCATGGACAGCAGAAGTCCCGGAGAAGCAGCATCATTCTTCGCGACCGGCTCCGTATCGGGTTTCGGCAGAGACCGGTAAATAGTATTGAAATCACGCATATTGATGATACGGGTAAAGGTCTCCTTCACTGCGGGGGCTGCGGCAGTCCCGCCGTGATGCAGGCCGTAGGCAGGTTCGTCGATCACAATGCCGCAGACCATGACGGGGTCGTTCGCCGGGAAAAAACCGATAAAGCTGGCATAGTATTTGGAATTTGAATATTTGCCGTCAACGACCTTCTGTGCGGTCCCGGTTTTCCCGGCAACGTGATACTTCTCGATACGGGCACGGGTCCCGGTCCCCTCTTCCACGACCTTTTCAAGGATGTATCGCAGGATCTCCGAAGTGTTCCCGCTGATGACCCTGCGGACCGGATAGACGTCGGACTCCCGGATCACCTTACCTTTTTCATTAAATGCGGTGGAAACGATATAGGGTTTCAGCAGGGTCCCGCCGTTTGATATCGCCGCATACGCATTGACCAGCTGCATGAGCGTGGAGGTCACTCCGTGCCCCATGGCCAGCTGTGAAAATCCCACACTGCTCCATTTGTCCGGTGTTTTCAGGAGACCGTCGCTTTCCCCCCAGAGCCCCACGGCCGTTGCTTCACCGAAACCGAACTTTCTTGCCATCTCATAGATCGCCTGGTCGCCTACCTGCTGTGCGATCTTGCCCGCACCGATATTGGAGGAATAAATAATGATCTCTTCCAGTGTCAGCCACTCATGCGGCTTTGTATCATGAATAATACGATCCCTGACCTTCCAGTCGCCGTTCTCGCAAAAAATGCGGCTTGACGGAGTAAAGACCTTGTTTTCCAGTGCCGCCGAAGCCGGAATGAACTTGAAGACCGAACCGGGCTCGAACTGGTCGGCGATCACACGGTTGCGGCGGATGTCGGGGGAAGAATTCCGGACCTGATTCGGATCGAAGGATGGATAATTGGCCATTGCCAGGACCTCGCCGGTGCGGGGGTCCATGATCACTCCCATCCCGCTTTTGCCTTTGTGCTTTTTCACCGTTTTCGCAATTTCCTCTTCCAGGATGATCTGATAGTCGATATTGATCGTTAACTGGACGTTGCCTCCGGGAACGGCCGGCCGGGCCTTGATATCCCCGTAAGCAGATACCACCGAACCCCGTTTGTCCCGCTGGATCACCTTAAACCCTTTTTCGCCCCGCAACACGCTTTCATAGTACTTTTCAATTCCCGCCTGGCCGGAGCCGTCCTCCCAGAGAAACCCCAGTATCTGCCCGGCGGCATCCTTATAGGGATAAAAACGGCTCATTTTCTTATCGTATTTCAGGCCGTGACATGCCTTGTCCGACTGCAGTTTTTCGGCGATCTCGGGGCGCACACCGGTTTCCAGGATATAAAAATTGGTCTCTTTCTTGAATTGATCACGGTAGTATGCCGTGGTCTTGTCAAAGGCTTTTGCCAGTGACCGGAAAGCATTTTCAGGCTCAAGAAGGTCCACATAGCGTGCACCGATCGTGTATTCAATGATATTGTTGGCAAGGACCTTGTTGTTGCGGTCCAGGATCAGTCCCCGCTCCGGAAGGATATCTTCCGAGCGCATTCCCTGACTGTCCGCGTACCCGCGCAGATTTTCGGAATCAAGGAGCTGGATGGCGGCGAGCTTTGCCACCACGATGAATACAAATACAAGGATCACCGTGCTGACCACGCCCGCGCGAAATGAATAAGGATCCCGTTTTTTGTCCAGTGTCTCGATCATTTCCGTTTCTTTATGATGATGACATCCCCCTGCGGCCGGGCATCGATCATTCCCAGCTCCTCCCCGGCGATTCGTTTGATGTAGCCGGGCCGGCGAAGCTCATTGATCTCGCTTTCAAGATAAATGATCTCCTGCTCCAGGCGGGAACATGTATTGTCAAGGGCCAGATTCCGCGCGCTGGTCTCATTAAGTGCGTTGCGGATATACATATAGCCAATAAGGGTCAGGACCAGGATCATCAGGACCATCAGAAAGAAAAAGATGCGGTTCTGTATCCATCGGAGGAATCCGGTTTCCCGGTGCTTATGTATCTTCACTGCACTCATAACTTTTCGGCCACCCGGCATCTGGCACTCCGGCTTCGGGGATTTTTTGCGATCTCCTCATCAGACGGGGTGAGAGGTTTTTTATTGATGATCTTCATTTCGGCCCTGTGCCCGCAGACACATACCGGGGCTTCGGGGGGACAGATACAATCGCTGGCGGCTTCCCGGATGCGGTGTTTGACAATGCGGTCTTCCAGGGAATGATAGGCAATGACCACCAGACGGCCTCCGGGGTTCAGCAGGGTGATCGCAGTGTCCAGGCTTGTTTTCAGGCTTTCCAGCTCATGATTCACGGCGATGCGCAATGCCTGGAAGACTCTGGCCAGGCTCTTGTTGACATGGGGCCCGTGTACAACGCGGCGGACCGCATCCGCCAGGCTCCCCGTACGGGTGTGAGGGCGCGTTTCAACGATACTGCGTGCGATCCGTCCCGAAAAGCGTTCTTCCCCGTATTCCCGGATGATCGCTTCGAGGGACTCGCGTGAAGACGTATTGACCAGGTCCGCTGCCGTTGTTCCGTCGTGCTGCATCCGCATGTCGAGGGGGCCGTCCTGCATGAAGGAAAATCCGCGTTCCGGCGCATCGATCTCCATCGAGGAAACCCCGAGATCGTAGAGCACGCCGTCAATGTGCCTTACACCTGCCGCATGCAGTTCCACTTTCATCTTGTCAAAATTATTCTGGATAAAATGCACGTTCGTAAAACGTATCAATCGTGCATTTGCGATCTCCAGGGCACGGGGATCAAGGTCGAAACAGAACAGCCGGCCCTGCGGCCCCAGCTGTTCACAGATCTTTTCGGAATGACCGCCCAGTCCGCAGGTTGCATCCACATATACGCCTGCGGGTGATACAACGAGCTGCCGCACAGCCTCGTCGCGCAATACCGGCGTGTGCTGGTAGAGAGTTGTCATGATTACCCTAGATTAACGGTAATTGCTCCAGCTTCTCAAAATCACTGTCTGTAAGTGGGGTATTGTCTTCGTGTTTTTTCAGTTCATCAGGGTCCCAGATCTCCATGAAATCGATCATGCCGATGATCACCACATTTCCGTTGCCCTTAATGCCGGCTTTCTCCATCAGCGGGGGCGTAAGCATAATGCGGCCCTGGCTGTCCAGCGTACAATGTGCGGCGTTCTGGGTGAACTGACGCAGAAAGTTCCGATGCACACGGTTGACAAGCTGCATCGAGGCCGTGATCTTATCACGCAGCGCGATCCACTTGGGAAGAGGATACACGTCGATGTGATGTGAATCAATGCCTTTGGAAATAACGACTTCACGCACATCTTCCTCGGACATGATCTTCCGGTACCGTGACGGAATATTGACACGATTCTTTGAATCCACCGAGTACTTGAATTGGCCTGTAAAGTCTGAATAACCCACTCTACCTATTCCTTTTTCCTTCGAAAGGGGTAAAATTACCCACAATCTCCCACAAATCTACACATTGACCCACCAATATGCAAGAAATATTTATGAATAAAGTGAATTTGACGATCGGAACATCCGGCAGTGCGTCGATCCGTCCGTTCACGGCACAACGGATATATTGCCGAAGTGATGCAGGCGGAAAGTGAACGGGGGAGGGTGTGAACAACACCGGGCAGGATGCGGGGAATAAAGAGATGACGGGTCCCCGGAATAATGGCAGTGAAACAATTCTCTTGTGATTCCGGCGCCATATTGATACTTTATTTCAGTAGAAACGTGTTACACGATCGCTTATCCCGGATCTGCGGAATGGAAAAAATAGCACAAGAAGTCTGTAAATGGTACACGACATGCCCCATCCGGACTTTTACCGGGCAGGGGAAGTTGGAACCTTACTGGGTGGAACATTATTGCATGCGGGGAAATAAGCACTGCGTTCGCTTTCGCATGCAGGAAAACGGTGAATATCACCCGGACAATATGCTGCCGGACGGTACAAAAAGGGACGACCTGTGAAGCAGGGCAGTCCGTTGACGCACTTTTTCCGTGATCCGGCCGGTTGACATAAACTCATCAAGGAGGTAACGACATGACAGCAAAGATCAGAGAATACCTTGGCCGGGAAGCCGAGACGCTTCTCAGTCATCAATGCAAGGGCATTAAGAAGGAAACACTTCATTTGCCCGGACCCGATTTCGTCGAGCGCGTGGTCGCCCAGACGGACCGGTCTCCGGCGGTGCTGCGGAACATGCAGCAGATCTTTAACACCGGCCGCCTGGCGGGAAGCGGATATCTCTCCGTTTTGCCCGTGGACCAGGGCATTGAACATACGGCAGGCGCATCCTTCGCCCCCAATCCGGCCTATTTTGATCCGGAAAATATCGTGAAACTGGCGGTGGAGGGGGGATGTAACGCCGTCGCGTCAACCCTGGGAGTGCTCGGGGCGGTCGCCCGGAAATTTGCGCACCGCATCCCCTTTATCGTCAAGATCAACCACAATGAACTGCTGACCTATCCCAATATCTATGACCAGACCCTGTTTGCCAGCGTCGAACAGGCTTTCGACATGGGTGCCGTGGCGGTCGGCGCCACGATCTATTTCGGTTCGGAGGAATCGCGGCGTCAGATACAGGAGATCGGGGCGGCATTTCAGCGGGCGCACGAACTCGGAATGGTCACGGTGCTCTGGTGTTACCTGAGGAATCCGGCATTCAAGGCGGACAAGGACTATCATGTCGCCGCCGACATGACCGGTCAGGCGAACCACCTGGGCGTTACCCTGGAGGCAGATATCGTCAAGCAGAAGCAGCCGCAGAACAACGGCGGGTTCAAAGCCCTGAAATTTGCCAAGACCGATGATGATGTCTATGACAAGCTGACCTCGGAACATCCCATCGATCTGACGCGCTATCAGGTCGCCAACGGTTACATGGGCCGTGCCGGGCTCATCAATTCCGGCGGCGCTTCCGGGGAGAATGATTTTGCGGAGGTGACGCGTACCGCCGTGATCAACAAGCGTGCCGGCGGGATGGGGCTTATCTCGGGAAGAAAGGCATTTCAGCGTCCCATGAAAGACGGTGTCAAGCTCCTGAATACGATCCAGGACGTGTATCTTTCAAAGGATGTCACGATCGCCTAATCCCGGAAAATGGAAAATAGCCGGCAGCGACATTGCCAAAAGGTTATCGAAAACCGGTCATGTTTATTCATGCCATTACCGGGATCGTGTTGAACAGAAAACATGGGGAAGTGCCATCAAAAAAACAGATGATCCGGTTGCTGATGCCGGAAGACGAAGGAAGCGCATATTGTCATCATCAAGAAAATGGAATTGTGAGTCTCCCCGGGGCCGGATCGCCGTGTGTACGGTGCATAAAATACCATTTGATTATCGCATGAATTTTTATTAATATTTTCTATAATGACAGAATAATGCACAATAAGGAAATTTTCCGGGATACGAAGCTTTCCGGGTGCATGATCGATGAAACAAAACCATGAGGTGAAAAAATGGGAAAACAAGGAGTTGACATTCTTGATCTGGACGTTGAGAAGTTAATTGAAATGCTGAACGCAGCGCTGAGCGAAGAATGGCTGGCATATTACCAGTACTGGATCGGCGCACGCGTACTCGAAGGCCCGATGCGCACCGAGGTGGAACCGGAACTTCTGGTGCACGCCGATGAAGAACTCAATCATGCCGTGATGGTGGTGGACCGTATCGATCAGCTTGGAGGCACGCCGGTGTTGTCGCCCATGGACTGGCCCAAATGGAGCAGCTGCGAATATGAGACCCCTTCCGATCCCTATGTGGAAGCGATCCTCAAACAGAACCTGAACGGTGAACGCTGCGCCATCAGGCGGTATCAGGAAATTGCCAACTATACCAAAGGGAAAGACCACAGCACCTATCAGATGGCCATCAATATCCTGAACGACGAACTGGAACATGAACAGGAAATTGAAGACTGGCTCGGAGACATTGATATCCTGAGAGAAGATATCAAGAAGATCCGGATGTAAATGATCCCGTTTTATGAATGGAAATACACAGAGCCCGCTGAGCACAGCGGGCTTTTTATTTATCAGTACCGGTGACCGTGAATGAGGTATATGTGATTTTCAGGTCCATGGAATGCGCGGAGATCCGCCCGTCTTCTTTGGAAAAGTACCCCGAACAGGAATCGAACCTGTAGCCTACGGTTTAGAAGACCGTTGCTCTATCCAATTGAGCTATCGGGGCTCATGTCGGGGCGAGAAGATTTGAACTTCCGACTTCCTGCTCCCAAAGCAGGCGCGCTAACCGGGCTGCGCCACGCCCCGCCGGACATTTTGCTGTCTGGTGAAATCGGGGCGCAAGGCCCCGGAAGGGTGAATGATGGGACTTGAACCCACGACCACTTGGGCCACAACCAAGCGCTCTACCAACTGAGCTACATCCACCATATAAAGCCCGTTAATATAGTGAAAAGCAGATTCAAACTGCAATAGTTTTTTTGCCGGGAAGCGTGCGGTGCCCTTTAGCGGTCTTTGTGCAACGTTTTCACTGTCACCGTGCTGACCCCGGGGTGTGCGCAAACCTCCGCTGCCGCCAGGTTGGCCTTTTCCGCACTTTCCTCCATGTCCATGCCGCTGCAGTAATACGCAGCGAGAGTGGCAATGACCGTATCCCCGGCCCCCGTGATGTCCGCTTTTTCGATGCGCCTCGCGGGGATATGCAGGAGCCGTCCGGCGTCTTTCAGGATCATGCCGTCCGCCCCCATTGTCAGCAGGATGTGCCGGGGGGACAAGGTGCTGAAAAGTGTTTCTGCGGCATTTTTCGCCGCTTCCATTCCCCTGATCCTGCGTTTCAGTATGTATTCGGCCTCATGGAGATTGGGTTTGATGACGAAGGTCCCCGTATACTGCTCCAGGTTCTCAAATTTCGGATCGACAAAAACGGGAATATTCCGTTTTTTTGCTTCGGAAAGTGTCGCTTTTATCAGTTCCGGTGTCAAAACGCCTTTGTTGTAATCCTGAAGTATGCAGGCGTCTGCCGACGGCAGGGCGCGCCGCATTGCGGATTCCAGTTTTTGCTCCGTCTCCGGGCTGACGGCCACCCGCTGTTCACGGTCCGTCCGGATGAGCGCCTCATCTTTATCAAAAAAGCGTGTTTTGCAGGTCGTTACGCGGTCTGCGTCCCGGATCAGTCCCTTGTTGTCAATGCCGGCCCTTTCGCAAAGCTCCTCGAGCCGGAAACCCTCGAAATCGTCGCCGTATGCGGAAATGATCCCGGTGTTCACCCCGAGGGCGATAAGATTATTGCATACGTTCAATGCGCCGCCGGGATGGAAAGTCTCCGTTTCAATATCCAGCACCGGGACCGGAGCTTCCGGCGATATGCGGTTCACGGTTCCGTACGCGAAGACATCGAGCATGACATCACCGATCACACAGATCTGAATATTTCCGGACTTTTTGGGAGATGCTTTGTTCATCAGGGACAATTTATAACATGCCGCAGGCAAAAAAAAGCGAAAAGGGGGCGAAAATGATTTAAAAACCGGGGAATAATGATTACATTTCAGGTTCATTAAATCAATAAGGAGTTATATGATCCTCAGGAGAAAAATTGACCGGCATCATACCGATTGCCTGAAATATGATGCGGCGGAAAAAGTCTTCGGTACAGCAGATGTCATTCCTTTGTGGGTGGCCGACATGGATATTCCCGCGCCGCTTCCCGTCAGGCTTGCGCTGATGAAGCGCATCCTGCACCCCGTTTACGGGTATTCCATCCATAATGAATGCTTTTTCCGGTCCATAAAAAAATGGATGGCGGAACAATTTGATTATCATATTGAAAAGGAGTGGATCACCTGCACGCCCGGGATCGTGCCCGCCCTGAATATTGCCGTAATGAGCCTTACACAGCCCGGTGACGAGGTCGTTATCCAGCCGCCGGTGTATCCCCCGTTCTTCAAGGCGGTGACCGACCATGGCCGTACGCTTGTGACCAACCCCCTGAAAGAGGAGCACGGGCATTACACCATGGACCTCGCGGACCTGAAACAAAAGATCAGTGGCAGGACAAAGCTGCTGATCCTCTGTAATCCGCACAATCCCGTAGGCCGCGTCTTTACCCGGGAAGAACTGAGCGGGCTTGCGGAGATCTGTCTGGAGAACAATATTATCATCATCTCCGACGAGATACACGGCGATATCGTCTATCCGCCCCACCGGCACACGCCCCTGGCAAGTATTTCAAAGGAATTTTCCGATCAGACCATAAGCTGTATGGCGCCGAGCAAGACCTTCAATATCGCGGGTTTCGCCACCTCCGAGATCATTATTGAAAACGAGGCGATCCGCAATAAATTCCGGTATATCACGGAAACCCTGCATATCTGCAACGGGAATATTCTGGGGGATACGGCGCTGATCGCTTCCTACAAGCACGGGAAACCCTGGCTGAAACGCACACTGAAATTTCTGCAGGGAAATATCGACTTCGTCATTTCCTATGCAAGGGAACACATCCCCTCCCTGCATATCACCGCCCCCGAAAGCACCTTCCTGCTCTGGCTCGATTGCCGTGCGTGGGGAATGGATCAGAAGGCCCTGAACACCTTCTTTATTGAAGAAGCCGGGCTCGGGCTGAACGACGGGGCCAGCTTCGGTGAATGCGGAAAAGGGTTTATGCGCATGAATATCGGCACTTGCCGGCGTACGCTGAAAAAAGCGATGAAGCAGCTGAAGGATGCCGTGGACCGCAAATTATAGGCCACGGACCGTAAGCCGCTTGTCAGACATGTTTTCGGCCGGCAGTGTCGCCATGGTCATTGATCCCCGGCCTTTCCCGGGAAAATGTGTTCGCAGATGTCTTCCGCCGCCCGGACATTGACATATTGCCGCTGGGCTTCGCAGATGCGTTTCATAGCTTCCGGGTCGCGGGAAAGCCGGACGGCGTTTTCGGCCGCATCGTCCTTACCGGCCGCCAGGACCGACATGCCGTGGCGGGAGAAAAAGCGGGCGTTCTTTGTTTCCACCCCGGGAATGGGAGTGCTGTGGATCAGGGGAACGTTCTTGACCGCCGCTTCGGTGCTGGTAATGCCCCCCGGCTTGCTCAGGAGGACATCGCAGGCATCCATGTAGACTTCCACCGTTTCGGTGAACGCCACGGGCATCACGCGTTCGTCCGTCGCAAAACGTTCTTCCAGGGAATCTTTCAGATTTTCATTCCTCCCGGTCAGCACCACCACGCGGGCCCGGCTCCCGGTATTTTCAAGCAGTTCTTTCGTAAGCGCGACCGCATTCCCGCCGCCGTCCCCGCCGGTCATGACCAGAAACATTACAGCATCCTCCGGGATCCCGGTCCGTTTTCTGGCCTCGCGTTTCGAAAGCCTGGTCCGGAATTTTGCGGATACGGGGATCCCCGTACAGATCAGGCGGTTTTCCGGTATTCCCTGATCGATAAAGGTTTTTTTCAGATCTTCATGCGGGATAAAGATCCCGTCCATGTTCAGCTCTTCGAGAAAGGGGATAGGGGCATAATCCGTGGAGACAAAATATCCCGGCATGCGGAGCTTGCGTTCGCGTTTCAGATAGCTGAACGCCTCGGCGGGGAAAAGGTGCGGGCAGATAACGGCGTCGAACCGATGTTTGCAAAGGTGGTCATACAGCTTGTCCGCATAGAGGGAGTTGGCATAATAGACCGGGGATTTCCGTTTTTCCGAGCTTACCGCATCGGCGGCCTGATACATCATACCGAATACGTTGGGGGCTTTGACTGCGACGTTCACGAAGGCGCCGGCGATCCGTTCGGCCGCCTGCTTTCCAACGAAGGAAAGGGTGTCAGTGATCTCACAGTGAATTTTCCGTCGCTGCAGCACTTCCCGGATCGCGTTGGCGGCCGAGACATGTCCCTGCCCTGTCTGAGATGTCAGTATGATCGCTTTCATATATTTCCGCGGATCTTCTCTTTTCCGGATACTTCGCGTACCCGTTTCTGATCTTCAGAATGAATTTAGTAAAGGATACGTAAAAAACAAATATTCTTATTGCCGCCGCGGCCTTTGCAAAAGAGGATTACGTGTAAGAGGAACTTATTCCGTCCCGGACGTTAAAAGGAAAAAAAAGGAGTCTCCGATGAAAAGAAAAGGATCAGCCGCCTGGGAAGGCGGATTGAAAGACGGCAGAGGCAATGTATCAACCGAAAGCGGCGTGCTTGACAAAACGCAGTTTTCCTTCAGTACACGCTTTGAGGAAGGAAAGGGCACGAACCCCGAGGAACTGATCGCCGCCGCGCACGCGGGCTGTTTTTCCATGGCGCTCAGCGGACAACTTGAAGAAGCAGGCATGAAAGCGGAGCGTATCGACACCGAAGCGACCCTGCTGTTTGAAAAAACAGAGGCGGGCTTTACGGTGACACGGATCCGGCTGGATGTGAGCGCGGAGGTTCCCGGGGCGGATCCCGCCGCCTTTGAAAAAGCCGCAAAAAATGCAAAGAACGGATGTCCGGTCTCAAGGCTTCTGGATACGGAGATCGTGATGGAAGCGAAATTGCGGTAAACACCGGGAGATATCCGGAGCCCCTGTTCCCCCGCATGTACTTCGGGGGTGTGGTGTCGTTTTCTGTCTTTTGTCCCCATGCTGCGGCAGTTTTGTTAAAATGCTTGATATCTAGTTGTTGATTTATTATAATACACTTATTGTTGATAATAAGGAATGCGGTAAGCTTCCGAAATGAACGCTGCACCGGAAGCGGCGTCCATTATTCGTGGAATTACCGCTTGCAATTGCAAGGAAAATCCGGGGCTGAACATGAAAGAGAGAATCATATCGCTATCCTATATCGGCGTGCTGATCGTCCTGTTCGTTCTGGTCCTGACCGGAATCATCCGTTATCCGCTGTTCTTTACGATCGCCATCCCCGTCATTCTGATCTATCTGACCTATTACCTGGTGATGTACACGCGGCAGCGAAACCTGACCCGGCAGCGGCTGGAAGATAAACTGCAGGAGATCGAGGAAAAACGGGAAGCGAATCCCGAAAAAACGAAATATTCCTGGGACATCGCCCGCATCAAGCTGGAATCGTATTTCGACCGGAACCTCTCACAATCGAAATGCATTTTCTGGATCAGTATCGCCGTGATGCTGAGCGGGTTCGCCTTTATCATCTGGGGGGTCCTGATCTCGGTCGGTCAGCCGGAGGTGCTGACCCTGACCTACCTGACCTCCGTTGCCGGGATCGTCACCGAATTTATCGGAGCCACCTTTATGGTGGTCTATCGCTCGACCATCAACCAGGCCACGGAGAGCATGAACGTGCTGGAACGGATCAATCAGGTCGGGATGGCCATCCAGATCATTGAATCCATCCCGGATTCTGAGAAAGAACTGCAGTCACAAGCCAGGGTGGAGATCAGCAAGATCCTGCTGAGCAAGCAGCTCCGTTAGCGCGAAGTGCGCTTCGGAATCTGAATTGCAAAGCAGTATCCTCCCGGGAAAAGCGCAGGGGAAAATGAAAAAGCCGTCCGATGGGGACGGCTTTTTTTCAGGGATCAGGATCCGTTATTTCATGAAGAGCATTTTACGGGTTTCCGTAAAGTTCCCGGCCTGTAGCATGTAAATGTAGATGCCGGTGGAAACCTGCCGGCCGGAATGGTTCCTGCCGTCCCAGACCACTTCATGCCAGCCGGCCTGCCGGGTTCCGTCATGCCATTCCCGGACACGGCGTCCGCTGATATCGAAAATGCTGAGGCGGACATCACATGGGTGGGGAAGTCCGTACTGAATGCAGGTGAGCGGATTAAAGGGATTGGGATAGTTCTGCAGGAGCGCGAATTCCGCCGGAACGGCCCTGATCATGCTCAGAACATCGACGGTGAATCCGCGGGTTTCGCTTTCGGTGACCGCCTCCGCGATATCCCGGGCCTCCACTTTCCATTCGTAATTGCCGTTAAGGGGCGAATCCCAGGAAAAGTCCGTCGCTTCGGTCTCCGTCTCCAGGATCACGTTCAGATCGGCATCCGTGACCGTCAGGGAATAGGTCACAATATCGTTTTCATCCACGTCAACCGCCGTTTCCCAGTTGAAACGAATAAAGGAAGTATCGATCACTTCCCCTTCGGACGGGGAGCTGAGCGCGAAGCTCTGCGGGGGATCGTTCACCGGGACAACGACGACCAGAAATTCACAGGAGGCGGTATATTCCGCGTCGCTGGCACTGAGGGTCAGCATTTCTTGTCCGTTCCAGTCTTCCGCTGCACTGAACTGTAAACTTCCGTTCAGTAGTGTAAAGCTGATATCGGTATTCCCCGTGACTTCAATGTCCAGTTCGCTGAAGGTATTGTCAATATCCTGAATATAAGCGGAAAGGTCATACACCGCGGACTGTGCATCTTCAAGGAAGACCACATTTGTAAAGGGAATCATATGCGGTGCGTCGTTCACGTTCAGCACCGTGACGGGGATATAGCCTACGGCCAGGCGGTCGCCGTCGGTAACAACCACGGTAACCATGGTCTCACCGTACCAGTCCGGCTCGCCGTAGAAGGCCAGTTCGCGGGTCTCGGGGTGATAGAGGACATTAAGGCCGAGCACACTGCTTTTTGTCCGTGGGGAAGTACCATCGTCATCATAGAGCAGGGCATAGAGATCGGTGTGTTCGTTCCCGTTGACGATAAAGAGCCATTCCAGCTCCTCGTCCGGCGTGTCTGCATCCTCCACATAATCGTCAAGCAGGATAAGCGAGGAAGTGTCGTCCTCGTTAAAAATGAAGGGCGGAAATTCGCCGAGCACCGGCGGCGCTTCTTCTTCATCGTTCGCAGGCAGGATGGAAAGCATCCATTCCTGGATGTCGGTGCTGCCGTTCCCGTCATCGACCATGACACGCATATAGTGGGATCCCACATACGAAGCATCGGAAATACCGGAAAGGACGCCGGTACTGTCATCGATGGAGAGGAATGCGGGTCCCTGGAGGTAGCTGTATACGGCTCCTTCATTCTCATCGTCGGCATTGACGTCATATACATACTCCATGCCGGTGAGGATGGCGATCGGCGGCAGTGAACGGATCTCACAGGGGGCATTTTCAACGGTATAAGTGATCGTTTCCGTGAACTGGCCGCCGTAGACGATGTCATATGCCGTTACCGATAGGGTATTGAGACCTACATCCCGGTTGCCCGGTATGCCCGTAAGTGCGGAACTGTCCGCATTCAGCGCAAGGTATTCCGGTGCCGCATTGATCTCCAGGGGTATTTCCGTATCCGGGAAAGCATTGTAATCGATGCCGATCTCAATGAGGTAGTCTTCCCGCAAGCTTGTTTCGTCGGGAAGATGGAGTTCAAGATAGGGTGTCATAAGACCGCTGAAAACCCCGTTGCTGAGCTCAAGGTCAAAGAGGCTCTCATCGGGGGCGGCAATGAGGTTGTTCCCGGAGAAGGAGATCAGGCTGTGATCACCCTCCATGACGGATCCGTTCACGCCGAAATGCAGCAGCATCAGCGTATCACCGTCCGGGATCTCCAGGGCTGTTCCAGGATAGACCCAGACCGCGTTGATCCGGTCTTCCGCGGCATTCATATCACCGGGAGACAGGTATTCACTTCCGATGTCCACAAGATGAAGCATGGTGGTGTCATACTGAAGCTGAAGGTCCAGCATCCCGACATTACTGAAGCCGGAATTGACGATGACCGGGATATCAACGGTAATACCGGCATATCCCTCTGCGGAAGCAACGGTAAGGGAGATATCGTTGCCGGTGAAAGCGTTGATGTGGTTTTCCCGGACCCGGGTCCGCTGATTCACACCGTCACTGACCGTCAGGCTTACCGTATAGCTTCCGGGCTCCGTATAGATATGTTCGGGATTGGCCACTGTGCTGCCTTCTCCGTCGCCGAAATCCCATTCCCAGGTGCTGATACCGACGCTGACGCCGGTACCGGACCGTGTTGCCAGATATTCCGGGCTTTTCGGGAAAGCGGCGGCGAGGGAGGGAATCCCGGGCTCCGTTTCCTGTATCCGGTTCACAAGGGTGATGTGTTTACTGGCACCGTCGATCGTACCAATATTCCAGAATCGTCCGATTCCGGTCGTCGGGACCTGAAGGGTCTGCACAAGCCCCGTATTGTCATAGATATTGACGACCGCATTGGACTGCGTGATCTCTTCATATCCGGAATATTTGTAAATATAGTAATAGTAGGTGCCGTCAAAGGTCTCATACAGGGTAATGGTTTCCGGGCCGTAACCGGTGACGTCATCCACATCCAGCCGGGCAAAGGGAGGATTCAGCGAATCGCCTTTCGCAGCATAATAGACATGATAGCTTGTTCCGTCGATCGGCGGGGTTTTCAGATGAGAATCCAGGTCTGCGGGATCGTCATCCCAGGTAAGCACGAATCGCATCTCCCCTTCGCCGATCTCCGGAGACAGGGAAATGTTCAGGATGTTCTCCTCGCCGGCAAATACCGGTACCTGCGTATTAAAGTAATCCATATAACCTTCGGCGGCGGCCGTAACGGTCTGGGTGTTGGAAGTGGAAAGGTCCATGAAATTGACGGTTAGCGGAACCTCTCCGGCAGTGGGCGTCGCCATAAATTCCGCCGTCAGTTCCCCGGCGGGAACATCTGACAGAAGATAGTATCCCTCGCTGTCGGTAGTGTCGGAAACCGTTGCCAGGGTGACGACCGCCCCTTCGACCGGTTGTGCGTTGAAGGCGTCGGTCACGTAACCTGAGAGGGCTGTGCCGTGCGGACTTACCGTGAATGCGTCCACCAGAAGATCATACTGCTCGTCCGGGTTGACCACTTTCACGTTGTGCGTGCCGATACCGAGACCGGCCGGTGTCAGGCAGCGGATGAGCGTCGAATCCACCCAGCTGTGGTCGGGAGATCCTTCTCCTCCGACATAGGGTACCGCGGAGGGATGGAAATTTTCACCGCTGATGGAAATAGTGACAGGTTCGCCGATGTAGGTTTCCGAAGGGTCCACCGAAACGATCAGCGGCGGAAGGTCCTCGGTGACGGAAAAAGCACCGTAAAGCGTGTCCGCCAGACCGTTGGGATTTTCAACGGCCACATCATAGACACCTGTGGGCAGATAGGGGACCTGACATTGAATGCTTTGCGTGTTCAGCACCGAGGAAGGTATCGGTGTATCGCCCAGGAACACGGTTGCGCTGTTGGCGAAATCATCTCCCTGTATCATGAACATGCTTTCCACAATGCCCCTGTCAGGTTCAACACCTGCGATCTGCGGGGCGGCCAGTATTCCTTCCGTGACCGCCACGTCATCAATAAGCCAGCCTCTGAAGCCGTTGTACAATTCATCCACCGTTTCAAAACGGAAGCGGATCAGGATGTGATCCCCGGCAAATGCGGAAAGGTCAAAGATCTTTTTTCCCCAGTGAGCGGGTTCGCCAAGGCCGGAATTCGTAAAGGATACGTAAGGCTCTCCGTCCAGGTCGTTCAGGGGATTCAGCGTCCCCAGGATTATGAAGGTGACGCCGCCGTCCGTTGAAACGTCGACATACATCATGTCATAGGCGTTGGCATCCACACCTTCGATCTCCCACCAGGTGAAGAATTCCAGCTGTGCATTCAGGACACCCGTCAGATCGATCTCCGGAGAGATCAGATTTCCCGTAAAGGCGGAAACGGAAGTGCCTCCGCTCAGGGGCTCCTGGTCGGGATCAAAGTCACTTCCGATAAACGTTCCCGTGGTGTCTTCACCAAACCACATGACCCCGCTGCCGCTGTGGGCCGCAGGGAGATATCCCGCATCCGGGAGGCGGACCATGTTCGGGTTGATAAGCGGATTCAGGACCCTGATATGCTGTGGGTTCTCTTTCAGGTGATAGAATCCGTCGCTGATCCATCCCAGCGCCCCGCTTTCAAAATCTTCCGAATAGGGCAGGGAGACGGGAATGCCGTCCCGGAGGGTCTGTACTTGTGAGGATCTCAGCGAAGGGATCGCATCCGGCCGGTAACCGGCGGGGTAGGGTCTCCTTCCGTTTTCCTGACCCCATGCGTTCAGGGTCGTGAGCAGGAAAAGGATCAAGAGGGCGGTAAAGACGGTCCCTCCGCTTTTCCTGTTGACTGCAGTGTTTGTAAATTTCATATGCTTTTCCTTTCTATTGGTTGTCCGTAATCCTTATTTCATCGTAATCCTTATTTCATGTAGACCATGCGCCTGACATCCGTTCCTTCGCCATGGAGCAGCTGGTAAAAGTAGATCCCCGTGGGGACCGAACGGCCCTGCGCATCGCGGCCGTTCCAGGTAAGCTGATAGAAGCCCGGGTCCTGATAGCCGTTGTGCCAGGTCTGAAGGGATTCGCCGCGGAGATTGTAGATCTTTACCGTCACGTCGGATGCATCCTTCAGATAATAGGAGATCACAGTGCTGGGGTTGAAGGGATTCGGGTAGTTCCGGTAGAGGGTTGTTTCTGTCGGAAGCTGTGCGCCCTCCAGAAGACTCAGGAGGGCCGTGTTGACGGTCACGCTGCCGTATATGGCCTCAACGGGACTTTCATCCGCTGCGGCCAGGTGATTCGCCCCGCTGAATGCGATCACAGAGGCGGCCTGTGAAGCTTCGGGCCTGAATATCAGCTCTGCAATGATGCTGTTTGCGGCAATTTCCTTTTCTTCACCGTCATAGAGCCAGATACAGTTGAGCGTATTGCCAGAGCAATGGTAATCGCCGATCAGTTCGCTTTCCAGCCCGGTAAAACGGAGTTCGGTGGTATCGAAGCGGATATTCCAGTCGAGCATGGCGATCCGAAGGTCACGGTCGGTATAGACGGGAAGATGCAAAAATCCCTGTTCATCGACGGAAAATTCCCCGAAGGACACCTGCGCCATTGCGTTTTCTTCCGATCCTGCCGGGGTGGCGGCGGAAGTTCCCCAGCTCAGGTTGACATCCCCGTACAGGAATGCCGTGAAGTCCTGGTCGTCCATATCGGATGCAAGCGAATCATAGAAGTAAGCTTCCGGGGTAAAAGCCCAGGTAAGTGCCGGCGGGTCCACGGGGATCATCAGGAGATGGTTCTTGAGCCGCAGAAGATCCAGGCCGTCCGGCGTTCCGTTCCCGTCGCAGTCCGCGGCAAGCATTTCATTCGCTGTTAGATCAGAAACCTCAAGAAGGCTGTTTTTCAGGCGGAGAAGGTCAAATCCGTCAATGCTGCTGATCTCATCCTCCTTCAGGGGGAACAGCGCCAGGGATCCGAAGGCGGCGGAGAAGATAAATCGTCCGTCTCCGTCCGTGACGGCGGTCGCATTGACATCCCCGCAAAGGTACAGGGTATCGGCAATAAGGGGGCTGCCGTTATCACAGTAGCTGAGTGAGCCCGAAATGCCGTAGCTTTGGATGACCGTGAACGTACCGGGGTTCAGGGCAAGGGCAAAGGTGTTTTCGTCCGGGTCGGCGATATTGCAGTTTTCAGTGAATCCGAGGACGCAGTGATCGCCTCCCGCCGCAAGTTCGCTGACCCGGAAGTGGAACACGATCAGCGTGTCTCCGTCCGGTATCATCATCGGCGTACCGGAATAAACCCATACGATATTGATATTTTCACCCGCCGCGTTGACATCGCCGGCTGAAAGATATTCGCTGTACATATTCTCATAGCCCAGCAAGGTGGTGTCGAAAGCGACCTGCAGTTCCAGCATGCCGACGTTCGTGAAGCCGGAATCCGCAATGACCGGAATACTGACGATGTTTCCGAGCACGCCTTCCGTCCCGGCGATGCTGAGCGTGATGTCGGCATCCAGAAGATCAATCACATTGCACAGCACCGGAATGCTGATCAATCCGTGGTCCGGATCGTTGCTGACGACATCAATGCTGGCCGTGTACTCTCCGGGCGAAAGGCAGGTGGCGTCGAAATTAACCGGTACGTCCTGCGAGGCGCCGGGGGGAATGATCCCCGAGGAGGGCGGACCTGTGCTCAGCCATTCGGGTATATAGGTCGTTTCCGTCAGGTACATGATCTGGTTTTCGATCAATTCCTGGATGTCGGCTTTACCGTCGGTGTCGTTATCCGCATTGAAATTGACCGCCTGGAAAGCGTTGAAAAAGCAGTTCCCGGAAGCGTTCAGGACGATCGCCGGGTTGGAGGGATAGCCCGTATATGCGGCCAGCGCGTTGCCGCCGCCGCTCACGCCGACCCGCTGACCGTCAATGTTGTACTGATCATCCGTGACGGCGAAATCCGGGGTCTGATTCGGGAAATTGAAAACGGGATGTGAGGGGACGGTGGGATAAAATCCGAGCGGGGAATAAAGATCGCTCTCCCAGGAAATGTTCATCTCCGCAACAAGACTGTGTGTTGCGTAGGAGGAAAGATACCAGTCGGTGAAAATGAGGAGTCCGCCGCCGCTCACATAGCTGCTGAGTTGATCCAGGGTGACGCTTCCCGGGGGATTGCTGTAGCTGTTGACGATCACCAGGTCCCAGGGGGTACCGTTGGTCAGTTCGGTATAAAAATGATCCCAGGTCGTTACCAGCGTCCGCCCCATCCCCAGCGCGTTCAAAGCATTGTCATAATGATAGATACCGTTGTGCTCTTCAAGGAGAAGGGTGTTCAGTTCGCTGAGAGATGCATCGCGAGTATCGTAAATGCGTTTGCTGAACAGCGGCCGGCAGGCTGTCCCGGTTTCCGGTGCCGGGGTTGTCGGAAGATTATCTATGGTCGTTACAGAAGTTCCGGTAAACGGGTGGTATTCGCTCAGATAAAGGGAAGTGAGGGGAACCGTTTCCCAGCTGAGGTCAGAGCCCCCGGTGTTGGAGATGCTGAGGATCCGGGTGGACATGGTACCCGTCTGCAGTTCTTCGGACAGGGAGGCGGGCGTGACAGTGATGCCGGCCGTCAGGTCCACCACATTCACCTCGATAAGTTCCATATCCTGCTGGATATAGGTTTCTGCATCATAGACCAGGACCTGCACCGTGTAGGTGCCCGGAGCGCTTCCGTAGGGAATGTACAGCAGTTCGGTGACCGGGTCATCTTCCGTACCGGATATCGTTACCGTATTCGAAATGCCCGCAATGTTCACAGCGTCCGGATCCAAAAGATTGGTTTCCAGCACGACTTCCATACTGCTGGTATCCGTATCGACCTCCACGGTCACGGCAATATTTTCATCGGCATGATACTGGGAATTATCCAGATTTACGGTACGTATCCATGCGGAGCTTACAGAAGTGCCGCCGTTGATGACCAGCTGTCCCCAGTCAACCGTTGTCGCCCAGTATCCGGAATTATGTATGTCGATATCGATCATGACCGTATTTTTTCCCGAGGGCCCGGGATTCAGGTATGCGGGATCGACATTGAATACCGAGGTGCTCCACTGGTTGTCGGCACCGGTCAGGTCGCCGATATAATGACCGTTCAGATAGACCTGGTCGATCTCACCGGAGGTTTCGTCGATATCCCAGGCATAAATGCTCAGCTGCGCATCGGCAATCGTGCTCTCCCCGATAAAGATATTGAATTCGATCGGTGTAATGGATGAGGTATTGAACAAATAGGTATCCATATCGTAATCGGGGATACCCTCATAAGCGTTGTTTTCATTGTCGTTCGTGGTCAGGTTACGGTAGGTCTTGTTCAGGGTCGCTCCTACCGTAATGACCGGATCCTCGGGGTCGTTGGAATGAATGAGGATACTGGCGGTGTGCACCGCCTCGCTGACAAGTTCCGAATTGAAAACGACCTCAAGCGTCATGCTTTCGGAGGCCGCCAGGCTTCCGGAAAGCGGTGTCACGTTGAGCCAGCCGGCAGTGCTTCCTTTTTCTTCAGCTGTGGCCAGAAGATATTCCGTATAATCGTTCGGACCGTCATTCGGTCCGCTGCCGGCTTTCAGAATTTTGAGCGAATGGACGGGGGAAGCGGAGGTAAAGGCGATCTCGACATCAAAGGTCAGTTCCCCGCTGCCGTCGTTGCGTATCAGGATCTCATCCGTAATGAGGGTGTCGGTGTGGACATTGTGATACAGGCCGGCCGGCGAGACCGCAATATCCGGGACCGCGCCCGAGTCCGTGTAAATTGTTGCATAGACCGGGGTCAGTGCCGCGGTTTGCAGCGGTATGTCGGAGGAATGCCATGTCTGAACGGGAGACCCCGACAGGTAATCGTCATAAAATTCAACGGAAAACGCATTGATCCAGCCCGTCGTACTGCCTGAATCGCATACCGAGAGATACAGATTATCACCCGCACCGCTCCCGTAAGGGAGGAATTCGCTGATATCAATCACCATATTATTTTCGGGGAAAGGGTGATCTCCGCCGTGAAGGGTAAAATCCCGGCTCATATTCTTAGTAAAATAAGTTCCCGGAGATTCCTCAATGCCGAATGCTAGTTCGCATCTTCCCCGCTGATCATGCTGAATGCTGAAAACGGCCAGCAACTGTGGCTGATATCCGATCAGGTCCACATAGGCAAAGACGTATTCGATCCACTGTTTCATACATTCGTAGGAGATATAGTAAAAACCGTCGTTATTATTGTCCCATTCTTCCGTACCCCAGGAATTCACGACCTTGAAAGCGCCGTAACGCTGTTCTCCGCCCTCAGAATAGGGCCCGTAACTATCGTCGTAGCCGACGACCGTATTCGCGTGATTTCGCGAAGGACTGGAGTACTGGTCCGTGGTCCAGAGATCTTCGGCAGTCAGATATTCGTATTTGTAGGCGTCAACACTGATGATCGCCAGATTATTCTCGGAAAGCCACCATTTCAGGTCGTCAAGGCCGGTATCCGTATCGGTCCATATCCAGCCGTAGCCCGTGTCCGAACGGTACAGGGGTGCCTGCCGCCAGGCGGGTTCGGACGGCCACACCGTCTGCTGCGTGGGGTCGTAGGGCATTTTTTCCCAGGAACAGCATCCGATGTAATTCATGAGGTTCAGATTATCCGAATAATAGGAACCGTTATCCTCACCGTCACAGACCTGATGATAGATGAAATCGGGACTGAAGATCAGGTCCTGATACGCAGGGCTCGGATACCCCGTTGCACTGCCTTCCCAGAGCGCGCCGGACAGATCCCGGTTGTGCTCGAAGGCTTCCTGAAAGGTCTTGGTATAGTATGCCGTCGCCCACGAAACACAGGAGCCTTCCGCGCCCTGATTGCCCACGGGCGGGAACCAGACCGTTGCCGAGTTATCGTGAGACGTTGGCACGGTGGAGCTCATGGTTGCCGGGAGATCGAGAATGACAGATCGCTGGCTGAGTTCACGCCACTCTGTTTCCCGGGGAGGACGCAGCCCGGTACCGAATCCGTTCACGATCACATTATAGTTGACATCCGGCTGATAAACGCCTTCACGCTCAACGAGCCGGTTGAATTCGCTTTCTGTCATTGCACGGAATTCCCGTGTGACATCGGCCGAAGCAAATGTCAGGCAGAACACGCACATGAGCATGAGTGCCCTTGTTGCATACGATCTTGCTTTTTCCATTGTTTACCTCAGTTTTTTTATGTTTTTTATCTCAGATCTTCACATGAAAACCCGCAGGCTTAACTTCGATCTTACACCTCCAGCCTGACGAAATTATCACGTCGCCGTCTTCAATTTTCTTAACAAAAGAAATTGTCAGTATCGGCGAAGCGGTCTCAGCTGTCGTCAAACAGCATAAACCTGCAATAGAAAACGTTCAGGAATTTCTGTATTATATTGATGGATATTGGTAGATTATGAACGTGGATAAAAAAATTCCGGGAATATAAAAAGCCCTGCTCCGGGATGCATATATCAGACGATACGCGAACAGGGAAAATATGCGGATCGATGAGCCACATATGATGTCCTTAATAAATTGTTACTATGAATTTATGCGGAATGTTAATAAAAGCAAACAAAATTTTAACAAAATATTAAAAATACCTTTAAGTGCCGGACGGATGTACCGGAAAGTCAGATGGAAAGGATCTTCATGATCTCAAGTAAATGGGCGTTGAGGGGCTTTTTATGTTTCAGGGCATCCCCGAAGGAGGTATGCGCAATGCAGTGGTTCACCAGCCCCACCATGATGCCGGCCTTTCCGTCAAGCAGGGCGTTCACCGCCGAGACTCCCATGCGGCTGGCGGACACGCGGTCGTATGCCGAGGGAGCGCCGCCGCGCTGCAGGTGTCCGAGGATCGTAACGCGCACATCGTATTCCGGATAGGTGTTTTCCACGTTTTCGGCGATCCTGAGCGCGCCGCCGATCTCGTCGCCTTCCGAGACCAGGACGATGCTGCTGTTTTTCCCTTTTTTGTATCCGCTTTTCAGGAAGTCATGAAGCTGTTTGTAATCGTCTTCAATTTCCGGGACCAGGACCACCTCCGCTCCGGAGGCGATCCCTCCGGAAAGGGCGAGAAATCCGGCCTCCCGGCCCATTACCTCGATAAAGAAGAGGCGGTTGTGGGCGGTTGCCGTGTCGCGGATCTTGTCCACGGCATTCACGATGGTATTTAAGGCGGTATCATAGCCGATGGTGTTGTCCGTGCCGTAAAGGTCGTTATCAATGGTGCCCGGGATCCCAATGACGGGAAAACCGAATTCGTCACCGAAGACCTTTGCTCCCCGGAAAGTCCCGTCCCCTCCGATGACCACGAGGGCGTCAATGCCGTGCTCCTGAAGGTTTTGACGGGCCTTTTCCCGGCCTGCTTTGTTCAGAAAATCACGGCAGCGGGCGGTCTTCAGAAGGGTCCCGCCCGACTGGATGATATTGCTCACGGAGGAGGAATGCATCGTGTTGATACTGTTGTCAACCAGGCCCTGGTAGCCCCGATAGATGCCGGATACCTGCAGGCCGTGATATATCGCCGTACGTACCACGGCGCGGATGGCGGCGTTCATGCCCGGCGCATCGCCTCCCGAACTCAATATCCCGATATGTTTTATCGTATTCATTTTTTTCTCCCGTTGAGGGTGTTCCGTTTTTCAGTATGCCGTATGCGGTCCGTCACAAAACAGGTGACACGCTCCGCTGCCCGGATATTAAGCATAATATTTCTCTTGCACAATGACGAAGTCCTCCGGAGGAGGAAGCCGGGCACAGGGATCCGGAAGCGAAAAGCAGGAAGCGAAAAGCAGGGAGCGAAAAGCAGGGAGCGGAAAGGGGGAATGCGGCACCGGTATTTATCAACCAGACGTTCTGCCCGGCGTGTCTGCGCTGATCCCCGGCTCAGACATTCAGGCTGCGTTTGTCAAAAATGTAAACGGCGGCGGCAAAGCAGAAAAAGGCGGCAAGGATCAGGAGGGCGGAGGAAGTGAGGGCGTAGGAGGTGTCGTCAAAGATCCTGTACACATCGATAAGGGAAAAGAGCGAGGCGTATTTCAGAGGTTCCAGTTTGTCACCGGTATCGGAGAGCATTTTGAATAAAAGAAAAGCCAGGGGAAATCCCAGTCCGACAGCGACCGAGTGACGGGATTCGCTGAAGATGCTCGATGCAAGGAAAGCGATCCCGCCAAGGACAAGATGCACAGCGACGGTCACCAGGTTCAGGAGCATGTAATCGCGATATATCAGTTCGCCCGGGAACATGGATTCGCTCATGACGATACCTGTGAGGATCACGGATAAAAACAGAATCAGGGTGGAGCCCGCCATGAAGGCGGCCTGGGTGATGGCAAGGGTCTTCCGGGTGTTCGGGGTGGCGAGCATATACACGATCGATCCCTTGTCCACATGCTTTGCGATCAGGTTATTGGCGGCGGGAACCATATAGACCAGGGGAAAAATAAGAAAAATAAATCCGTATAAATATGCCCCGATGTGACTTGTAAGATCAACTGCCAGAACATCATATCCGAAGGCGGCGCTCAGGGACTCGGGCAGCGCCTCCACCATGGACCGCATGGCTTCAACATTTTCGGGGTCATACATGCCGAGGATCACGCTCTGGTACATCAGCAGGATCAGGAAGGTCCCCGTCAGCAGTTTCCAGTTTGCTTTCAGCGAAGCCATAAAAAGTGTCTTATTCATTGTGATCCCCTTTTTTACCGTAATAGTTCATGAAAATATCCTCAAGCAGGCGCTGACGCAGGTCCAGGTTCGTTACATCCAGGGCCGAAAGGGTCCGGATAAAATCATTGAAATGCTTTCCGACGCGCACCATGACCTTTTTTTCATTGAGCTTCTTCGTCTCGAGAGGGGAGTCCAGGAGTTTCTTTGCATCCTCCTTGCTTTTAAGGGCGACAATGAATTCACGGGTTTTCATCGCATTCAGCGAGTTGATATCCTCGATCGCCGCCAGGCGGCCTTCGCGGATGATCCCTGCGCGGTCGCAGCTTCGCTGCACTTCTTCAATAAGATGGGAGGACATCATCACGGTCTTTCCCCGGGACTTTTCTTTGTTGATCAGATCCATGAAGACGTTTTGCATAAAGGGGTCCAGGCCGCCGGTCGGCTCATCAAGGATATACACTTCCGGATCATGCATGAAGGCTGCGATGATCCCGAGCTTCTGTTTCATGCCCTTCGACATTTTGCGTATGCTGCCTGAAACATCGAGATCGAACTGTTCGATCAGGCGGTCCCGCCGCCGCGTATCCTTCATATTGTGCATGTCCCCGACGAATTTCAGGAATTCCAGCCCCTTCATATTGTCGAAAAAGGCGATCTCCCCCGGCAGGTAACCGATGATCTTCTGCAGTTCAGCCGCATGTTTGCGGCAATCGAGCCCGCGTATGGTCACACGGCCGCTGTACGGATTTGTAAACCCCATGATATTCCGTATCGTGGTGGTCTTCCCGGCGCCGTTGGGACCGAGATAACCGAAGACCTCGCCTTCCCGGATGGAAAAATCAAGGTCAAAGACGCCTTTCCCGCTTTTATAGATATGTGTCAGCTGCTGTACTTCGATCATACTTCCACCTCTGAATATTTTTATAATGCAAGTTTACGAAAAAGGTCGGCAAAACACAAGCAGGATGATCATGATCGGTCACAGGGATGTACGGGGCTTTTTTTGTGCCCCGGCAATAAACGGCTTGATAATGAGAAGAATATGTCCCAAATTATGTGTCAGGAAAGGAAAAACGGGAGTGCCATGTTCGACATAAAAAACAGTACGCGGGAAACGAAAACCTCACTGAGCTTTATGGAAAAGCCCCTGATTCGCCGGCTGGTCACAATACTGCCTGAATGCGTGACTCCGGATATGCTTACGATGGTCGGACTGCTGGGCGCTTTGCTGAGCGGGCTCGCCTATTATCTTTCAAATTTCAACGCCGCATACCTGTGGCTGTCAAGTTTCGGGCTTCTCGTCAACTGGTTCGGCGACAGTCTGGACGGTTCCCTCGCGCGTTACCGGAATATTGAAAAACCGAAATACGGCTTTTTTATCGATCATACGATCGATTCGATCTCCATGGTCCTGATCACGCTCGGCGCCGGGCTTTCCCCCTATGCACGCCTGGACCTTGTCCTGCTTGCCCTGACAGGATATCTGCTGATGTCCACCCTGGTGTATATCAACACGGCCGTCAGGGGGGTGTTCAGGATCGCATTTTACGGGTTCGGCCCGACGGAGATCAGGGTTTTTATCATCCTGGTCAATACACTGATCTTTTTTCTGGGCGCCGGACAATATACTTTCAAAGGTTTTACCTTTACAATACTCGATATCGCCGCGATCTTCCTGACCGTGGTGCTTTTTGTTTTTTTTGTGATCTCCCTCATTGTCGACGGAAAAAGGATCAAGCGGGAGGAAAGGGAAGATAAAAATACGTAAGCGAGAAAAGTCCGGCGGTAAAGGGTGTGCACGGTACAAATTCCCTGACGGAAATACATAAAGGAGGCGGCGGCATGGATAAGTACAAAGAGGCCTGGGAAAAGGTCCTCCGGGAATCGGAGTTCGCCTGGTGGGAGTGGGACATTGTCAGGAATACCGTAAAATTCAATGACCTGAAGGCGGTGCTGCTGGGATATCATCCCGATCATTTCCGCGGCAGAGGGTTCCGGGCCTTTACGGAACGGGTGCATCCTGAAGACTATGAGAAGACCATGGAAGCCATGCGGGCCGTTCTGCGGGGAGAGACGAAACTGTATCAGGTGGATTACCGCATCAGGACCATCCGGGGAAATTATTTATGGTTCATGGACCGCGGTATTATCATGCAGGATGACGGAAACGGCAAACCCCTCAAGATCCGGGGGATCGTGATCGATCTCGGGAAAGAGTCGGAGCGGGGTACGGATATTGATGCACTGCTTTCGGTGATCTACCGTTCGGGAACCCGTGCGGCGGGAAAGTATTCCTTTATCACGGTCTGCAGTCTGTGTCACAGAATAAAAAAAGAGGATGACCAGTGGATATATCTTCCCGAAGGCCTTTCGGAACTGATCGGCGAAAGGATCTCCCACGGTATTTGTTCCGACTGCATGAAAAAGCTATATCCCGACATTGCCGGGGAGGTGCTTAAGGCCGTGGACCGCAATTCTCAGGCGGCGGGAAGTCCAGGTAAATTGAAACCTGGCGAGCGGCAAGCGTGAGCCGGTGTGAAACGCTTCGCTGATCACCGGCGGAGGGTATCGTCAATATCCCTCCGTTGAAGCGCAACAGGGATTTCCCCTTCCGCTGAAAAAAAGCGTTGTGTATATTTGAAAAGATCATTATTATTTTGCCGTCCCGCCGGGCCGGAGCTATTAAGGGTGCGAAAACACAGGATGGGATCTTTACATGCAGTCAGAAGAAGGTATGTTTTCAGTGCGGATGGTGAAAGGGAGCACGGTATTGTCCCGGAGAACCGCTCCGTGCGGGATACCTCTGATCTTGCGTGGTGAACGATGACAAAAGGAACAATATGTTAACAGCATTCAAAGATGTCGCCAGACAGAAACTGCGCGCAAAACGCAAGGAATACTTCGGAAAATATCCGGATGTTTTCACCAAAATGTATGCCTTTACACGCAGCGGAACGGCGCGGGCAATGGGGTACTATCCTTATTATCCGAAGATCGAAAAGTCCGACGCCACGGAAGTGACCATTGACGGTGAACAGAAGATCATGCTGGGTTCCAACAATTACCTGGGTCTCAGCAACCACCCCAGGGTGATCGAAGCCGGTATCAAAGCACTGAAAACATACGGGTCCGGACTGACCGGCAGCCGCCTGCTGAACGGGAATATTCTCCTGCATGACGAACTTGAAGCGCGGCTCGCGGATTTCGTTCACATGGAGAGTGCGCTGGTATTCTCGACCGGATTCGGGGTCAATCTCGGGAGCATCAGCACGGTATGCGGCCCCGGCGACATGATCTTCAGCGATCAGTACAATCATGCCTCGATCGTGGACGGCGTGCGTTTTTCCGGAGCCGCGAAGCAGAGATACCGGCATAACGACATGCAGGACCTTGAAGCAAAGCTTGCGGCTTCCGATCCGAAAGTGCCGCGTTTTATTGTCACCGACGGCGTGTTCAGCATGGAGGGCGATATTGCAAAGCTGGATAAGATCGTCGCGCTTTCCAGAAAATACCCTTCACGGCTTATGGTGGATGACGCCCATTCCATCGGGGTCCTTGGCCCGAACGGGGAAGGGACGTCCGCGCATTTCGATGTCACGAAGGACGTGGACCTGATCATGGGAACATTCAGCAAGTCCCTGGGATGCGTAGGCGGCTTTATTGCGGGTGAAAAAATGGTGATCGAATATTTCAAGCATCACACCCGGGCAATGATCTTTACGGCAGCGCTGCCTCCTTCTAATGTGGCTTCGGTAATGGCGGCTTTGGAGATTATCCGGTCCGAACCGGAACGCAGGGAGCGGCTCCGGGAAAACACGGAATTCATCCGCGAAGGTCTCCGGTCCCTCGGTTACAATATCGGTGAAAGCGTCACGCCCATTATTCCCATCATCATCGGGAAAGACACGAAAACCTTCCAGGTCTGGAAAAGCCTGATGGATGCCGGCGTCTATACCAATCCGGTCATTGCTCCGGCAACCCCGCCGGGCCGCGGGCTTCTGCGGACCAGCTATATGGCCACACATACCCGGGAGCAGCTGGAGTTCTGCCTCGAGACCTTTGAGAAGGTGGGAAAGAAGGCGAAAGTCATTTAAGAGGACGTTGAGTTGTTGAGGGAAGCAGGCGGCGATACCTCATTTCTCAAAGTCTTAATCTTTCAATAAAGACAAAGAAAGATGCTGATGGAAGATTCGAATAAAAACGTTGTTGTTATCACGGGAACCTCCTCCGGGATCGGAAAGTGTACGGCGGAACACCTGGCCCGCTGCGGGCATATTGTGTACGGGACTTCACGCCGGCCGGAGTCCTACCCGGAGCCTGAAAATTTCATTATGCTCAAGGCGGATGTCAGGGATGAACTGTCCGTGAAAATGGCCGTTGAAGAGATCATCGAAAAAGAAGGGCGGATCGACGTTCTGATCAACAATGCCGGCTACGGTGTCGGCGGTGCCATTGAAAACACCGGTCCGGAAACGGTGAAAGCACAGTTCGACACCAATTTTTTCGGCGCCTACAACGTATTGCATTATGTGTTGCCGCAGATGCTGAGGCAGGGCAGGGGCCTGATCATCAATATGAGCTCCATCGGCGGGGTGATCGGTCTTCCTTACCAGGGCATCTACAGTGCCTCGAAATTTGCCCTTGAAGGTCTCACGGAGGCCCTGTACAAGGAATTGTCGCCGCGGAACATCCGTGTGGTCATGATCGAGCCCGGTGACTTCAGGACGGGCTTCACCGCCAGCCGTCAGATCGTGAAAGCGATGTCCGGCAATGACCCCCTGGAGGCTTCGAGGACCGTGATCGAGAAGGATGAGCAGGGCGGACGCCCGCCAAAAAAGGTCGCCATGCTCATTGAAAGGATCATCAGGAAGAAACATCCGCGTCTGCGTTACAGCATCGGGGCCTTTGACCAGAAGCTCTCCGTTTTTCTCAAAAAAATATTGCCGGGACGCTGTTTTGACAGCATTATCATGAAATATTACAAAGTGAAATAAGCATACGGGGTCATGCCCTCCTGCAGGGGAATGTGCGGAAGGATCGCCGGGTTTTTTTACTGCTGGTCTTTTCCCAGCGCATTGTTTCCGGCGGGAAGGCTGAAATAAAAGGTCGATCCCTTCCCGGGTTCGCTCTCCACCCCGATGCTGCCCCCGTGTTTTTCCACGAATTCCTTACAAATGATCAGCCCCAGGCCGCTTCCGCTTTCCCCGGAAGTCCCGTTGATCCTGTAGGTGCTTGTGATATGAAAAAGACGGTCTTTCCGGGATGCGGGGATGCCGATGCCGGAGTCGGAGACCGATATGATGATCTTGTCCTCCTGCTTTTCCGAGCCGATGCGGATATTGCCGCCGGGATATGAATATTTGACGGCGTTCGAGATCAGATTCCGCAGGATGGCGTGGAGCATGTTCCTGTCCGCATGTATGGTCGGGGATCCGGCAACATTGATGATCTTCATATTTTTTTGCGCGGCACTGTTGGACAAAAGTTTCAGCACATCCTGAAGAGCACTGTCAAACCGGAGGTTTTCCGGTGAAAAATCGATCCTGCCGCTCTGGGAACGGGACCACTCCAGGAGGTTATTCAGCAGTTCATAGTATTTATGCAGGGAATCATGAAGTGCGGCGAGCATTTTTTGCTTTTCCTTTTTATCAAGGTCGTCATAGCGGTCCTTCAGGATTCCGGTCATGCCCAGTATGCCGTTGAAGGGACTGCGCAGGTCGTGTGCGATGATGGAAAAGAACTTATCCTTTGCCGCATTTGCCTCGTCGGAGATCTCCTTGCTTCTGGCCAGGGCCTGATGGGCACGGTTTTTTGCACGGTAAAAGAAAACAAAAAGGACCATGATGATCAGCGACAGCGCCAGGATCCCGATCAGGAAATAACGGAATTGCTTTTCACGGGCCAGGGACAGTTCCGTGATGCGCTTTTCCTGTTCAAGCTTGTGGATCCTTTCTTTCCGTTTTTCCGTTTCGTAGAGCGTTTCCAGCTGAATCATGTTGCGGGTGACCTTGGTACTGTAAAGGGAATCGGCGGTCTTCCTCTGCTCATTCAGAAAATGATAGGCCTTGTCAAAATCATCCAGTTTCTGATAAATATCGGAAAGATGTCCGTTGATATCCATAATGTGCCGGAGCTGATCGTTCCTGCGGGCATGTTCCATTCCCAGCTCAAGGCTGTCGATCGCGCGCCGGTACTGCCCGTCTTCCGCAAAGATCAGGCCGTACAGCTCGTAAACGCTGGCATATCCCATAAGGTCATTGGTGCTTTTCTTAATGCTCAGGGAACTGTCCAGGCAGAAAAGCGCGTACTGATAATTCCTGTCGCGGTATTCAATATCCGCCCGGTATTTCAGGGAAGTGGAGATCCCGAACCGGGAGTCACCCTGCCGGTGCAGTTCAAGCGCCCGGTGATTGTACTGTCTTGCCTTTGACAGTTCGCCTTTCTTTTTACTGACCGTTGCAAGCTGGTCCAGGCAGATGGCCACCCCGGTCATATTTCCGTTTTCTGCTGAGATCTCACGATAGAGGTCCAGGGACCGCTGAAGGGCATCCTCCGACTCGTCATAGAGCCCCACGGAATTGTACAAGAGGCCCGTCAGATAGTAGATCCATGCCTCTCCTTCCCGGTAGTCCGCTTTGCGGTAATTGCTGCTTGCCCGGTGAATGAATTCCAGCGATTTTTCATAGGATCCGTTGACGCGGAAGATATTGGAGAGAGAAGAGTACGCGGCTCCGAGCCCCCGGTAATTCTCTGCCAGCAGGAAATGATGGATGCTCTGATTATAATAGTCGAAGGTTTTTTCCAGATCCCCGTAGTAGATATTATTGGCCGATCCCATCAAAAGATAAATATTTCCCAGCAGCTTGTGGTTGTTCTGGGCTTCGGCCATCACGCAGGATCGCCTGAAAAAGGTCATGGCGGTATCGATCTGTGAGTTGTAATAATACGCCATGCCCAGGTAATACAGTGCACTCGCCTCCTGCTCCCGGTTGCCGGTCCTCCGGCTTTCCAGCAGCGCCTCGGAAGCATAGCGGTGAGACCGGGGAAAATCATTGACACGAGTCATGAACGCCAGCTCCAGCAAGGCCTCGGTCTTCACTTTCCCCGTGCTGTTCTGCACAACGGATTCCAGGCTGTCCCTTGTATTCAGCCCCGAAACGAAATTACACAGAAGCAGTAATATGCTTACGGCAATAAAATATTTTCTCATTTTAAAAATCTCTCTCTATTCCAAAAATATATATCAATAAACAGGGATATCAAAGGAAATTCCGGAATACCCCGGGAACCCGTTCCGGCCGGATCATCTACAAATGCCGTGAGAATCGTCGGGTCCGATCCTGTGAGCGTTCAGAGAACCACAGATCAGGCACTCATGTATCTTTATTTGGCTTTGAAAACAAAATGGAGGGGTACGCCCCGGAAGTCGTAATGTTTGCGGAAAGCGGCCTCGAGGAATTTCCTGTAATTGTCCATGACAAGCTTCGGCTCGTTGCAGAAGAATCCGATCAGCGGGGGGTTCTCCAGGATCTGGGTCACATATTTGATCCTGATATACTTGCCTTTCACGGCAGGCGGAGGATTGTGACGGATGATATCCAGAAAGAAATGATTCAGCTCGGAAGTGGGGATCCGCTGCTGCATCCTTTCATTGACCGCGATCGCTTCATCAAGCAGCCTGAGCAAGCGCTGTTTTTTCAGCGCGGAGACGTAGATGACGGGCGTATTCGCAAGGACGGGAAATGCATAGATCAGTTCACGGGTATGATCCCTGGCGGTATTGGTCTCCTTTTCCATCAGGTCCCATTTGTTCATCGCCAGGACCAGCCCTTTCCGCTGCTCGTAGATCTCCTGGACAATGCGTCCGTCCTGGTTGCCGAAACCCTTCTCCGTGTCCGCGACCAGGATACAGACATCGCTGTTTCGGATGGCGTTGCGGGTGCGTACCCAGCTGTAGAATTCAATATCGTCGTGGATCCGTTTTTTCTTCCGCAGGCCGGCGGTGTCAACGAGCTGCACCGATCTTCCGCGGTATTTCATTTCGCTGTGGATGCTGTCGCGCGTGGTGCCCGGGATTTCCGTGACAATGTGGCGGTTCTTTCCCAGGAAGGTATTGGCGATCGTGGATTTCCCGGCATTCGGCATACCGAGGATGGCGATGCGGATATCGAATTCCTTGCCCTTTCTGCCGCTGTCCGGCGGCAGTTTCGCAATGATGGTATCCAGCAGGTCGCCGCTTGAACGGCCGGTCATGGCGCTGACTTCCGCCGGAGGCCCGAATCCCAGGGAGTTGAACACATGCACCTCGGGTTCGGAACGCTCATCGTCCACCTTGTTGACGACCACGATCACGGGTTTGCCGCTGCGGTGCAGCAGGCGGGCGATATAATCGTCGATCTGCGTGACCCCGGCGGTCACGTCGACGACAAGCAGGAGAAGGTCCGCCTCTTCCGCGGCAATAAGCGCCTGTTCGCGCATGGCGGCTTCAATGGTATCGCGGGGATCGATGGTGATGCCGCCGGTATCGATAATATTGAAATAGCGGCCGCTCCATTCGACCTCGGCATACGTCCGGTCGCGGGTGACGCCTTCGCTTTCGTGCACGATGGCCCGCCGCTCCTGCAGGAAGCGGTTATAGAGTGTGGATTTCCCGACATTGGGCCGGCCGACGATGGCAACAGTGTTCATAGGCTCCTAATACAGTAGATATTTTTCGCGCATTTTGAGAAAGCGTGACAATTCCTGCTGATAGCTGCCGATGATCGCTTCCGCATCCCGTCCGTCCATGAGCATGGTGTAGGCAACGTCATTTCCCCAGGTAATGTTGAAACGCCGTTCCCGGATCTCGAATTCCTCCGGATAGAGCGTGCGGAGGAGGTCAAGCATATGTACGCCGAGCTCCACCGCTTTGAAGGAAGCGGGGTCGGTTACGGTCATGGCGATCCCTTCGCAGGTTTCTCCCTCGAATTTCGGGTTCATGGCATAGCCGGGCATATCCACGGGAACAAAGGTGACGGTTTCAAGGTCCACCCCCGGGATATCGCGCTTGCGGAGTTCCTCCAGCAGGGTCTCACCGTCGATGTACGCCGCGCCCACCCATTCGAAAGGATGTTCCGTCCCGCGGCCTTCGTTGAAATTGGTGCCTTCGAAAAGGCACATTCCCGGATAGACCAGCGCCTCGTTGACATTGCGCATATTGGGAGAGGGATCCACCCA
>JAGYLW010000059.1 GCA_018400915.1 Fidelibacterota bacterium | reverse complement strand
ACGGAACTGCTTTCGACCGCCGATGACACCCTTACTTATCCTCTGACGGACAGCGATCTCATCAACGGGCTGAATTCGCTTGTTTCCGTTGCTGTCTCGGGGACGCTCCGCGACACCTCGGAGATCATGACGGTGGTAAAGTACGGGGAAAATACCGCCTCCCGGCCGGCGGATCTCCGGGACGGCATGACGGTCCATTCCCCCGGATCCGTCAGCCTGTCGCTTTTTGCCCCCCATAAGGAATTTGTGTATGTGATCGGGGATTTTAGCGACTGGAAGGTCGATCCGGACTTTCAGATGAAAAAAGATACGGTTCACGCCGACTCCACCTGGTTCTGGCTTACCCTGGACGGTCTTCCGGCGGGTGAAACGGCGTTCCAGTACCTTGTCGACGGAGAGATACGGATCGCCGATCCCTACAGTACCCTTATTCTGGATCCCTGGAACGACTCCGGGATTCCCCCGGCGTCCTTCCCGGACCTCAAACCCTACCCGCAGGGAAAGACCGATTTCCCCGTCGGGGTTTTCAATACAGACCCCCCGGAATTTGAGTGGACGGACTCCGATTATGCCAGGCCGCAGACGGACGAACTGGTGATCTATGAACTGCTGGTCCGGGACTGGAGCCATGCACGCAGCTATCAGGCCCTGATCGACTCCATCGCTTATTTTAAACGGCTTGGCATTACGGCCATTGAGCTGATGCCGGTCCAGGAATTCGAAGGCAACGAGAGCTGGGGATACAACCCCATGTTCCATTTTGCCCCGGATAAATATTACGGCCCCCCGCAGAAACTGAAGGAATTCGTCAATCTCTGCCATATGAACGGCATTGCCGTGATCATGGATGTCGTCTATAATCACATGACGGGGCAATCCTCCCTGGTGCGGCTTTACAATCAGGGCGACTACGGATGGCCGACGGCGGAGAATCCCTGGTTCAATACGCAGGATATGCACCCCTTCAGCGTGTTCTACGACATGGACCATGAGAGCGAGGTGACAAAGAGGTATCTGGACCGCGCCAACCGCTACTGGATAGAGGAATATCATATTGACGGGTACCGTTTTGATCTTTCCAAGGGGTTCACGCAGACCGATTACGGCGATGACGTGGCCGCATGGGGAAACTATGACCCCGGGCGGGTGGCCATTCTTACACGGATGGCGGACCGCATATGGGAGACGGATCCCGAAGCCTGGGTCATCCTGGAGCATTTTGCCGATAACAGTGAAGAGAGCGTATTGTCCGGACGCGGCATGCTGCTCTGGGGCAACGGGAATCATCCCTATTCCGAGGCTGCCATGGGATACATGGCGAATTCCGATTTTTCCTGGATCTATCACGGCAGCCGGGGCTGGGACGATGCCCATGTCGTGGGGTATATGGAAAGCCACGATGAAGAGCGCATCACCTACAAGAACAAAGAATACGGCAACAGCTCGGGGACCTACAATATCAAGGATGAGGATATCGCCCTTGACCGGATGGAGCTGGCGGCCGTGTTTTTCCTGAGCCTGCCCGGACCCAAAATGCTCTGGCAGTTCGGGGAGCTTGGATATGACTATTCCATAGACTATAACGGCCGCACGGGAAATAAACCGGTCCGCTGGGATTATTACACCGAAGAGGACCGCCGTGACGTTTATGACCTTTATTCGGTCATGAATTATCTGCGCCGGGAGTATCCGGTGTTCCGCAGGGGAAACGCAGAGCTGCAGGTCGGCAACGGGATCGCAGCCAAACGCATCGGACTTTCCGGTTCCGGCCCGGACGCGGTGATCCTGGGCAATTTCGGCGTGGAGGGAACGGATGCTTATCCGGCTTTCCCGCACAGCGGAATATGGTACGAATATTTCCGCGGCGACACGCTGAACGTTACCGATGTCGACATGGCGCTGACCCTCGCTCCCGGCGAATACCGCATTTACACGGACGAGAAACTGACAGAATCTCCCGTCGCAACGGGAAACGTGCTGCCGCGGTCCTTCACACTTCGACAGAATCATCCCAACCCCTTCAATCCGCTTACGACAATCTCATACCGTATTACCGCCGGCAGTCACGTCGGGCTTTCGGTATACGATGTTCACGGACGCAGGGTCAGGGAACTGGTCGACACCTATCAGGAGGCGGGCGAGTATTCCCTGCAATTCGACGCGGGAGGCCTTGCCAGCGGTATATATCTCTGTACGCTCCGTTCCGGACGTCACCGGGAAACCCGGAAAATGCTGCTGATGAAGTAAAAAACCCAATAATGAGCCGGACGTGACCATTGTTCTCTCCTTTACATCCCTGTGCCTTCTGCTGATCCTCGGAAAGGTTCTGAGGGTAAAGATCAAACTGCTCCAAAAACTCTATCTGCCGGCGGCGGTGATCGGAGGGCTGGCGGGACTGATCATTGTGCATTTCACCGGAGACTACCTTCCCCGGGAGGTAACGGCGGGATGGGACAAGCTCCCGGGTTTTCTGATCAACATCTGTTTTGCCTGTCTGTTCCTCGGTGTGCGGAACCTTCACGGTGTTCATTATCGCCCTGTGCGCCGTTGCTTTATGGATACTGATATGGTTCCTGCTTTTCCGCGGCCGCATACGGCAGGAACAGGATCCGATATAAGGGAAAGTGATGTATCATATGATGAAATTCAATAAAAGAACGTTTTTCCGGATCCTAAGCGGGATCCTCGGCACATGGCTGTTGGCAGCTCTCTCCTTTGCCCTGGAGATCAGGAAGATCGAGCCGCCGAACTGGTGGGCGGGGATGGAACACGATACTGTCAGTATCCTTGTGTACGGAGATGATTTCAGCGGCTGGGAGGCGGGGTCGCGTTCCCGCAGTGCAAAAATACTGGAAGCCGGAGTCCGTCCCGGGGGGAGATACTATTCGCTGACCCTGAAAATAAAGCGTCCGGGAAATTTCCGCATTTTCTTCCGCAATACCCAAAGCGGAGTAAAAAAAGAAAAGGTCTTCCCGGTTTACCGCCGGGATCCCGTATCGCCGCAGGGGATCGATGCGCGGGATGTGGTCTATCTGCTCATGCCGGACCGCTTTGCCGACGGCGACACGGTGAACAATACGGTGCCGGGTCACAGGGACCCGGTGCGTCGCGATCATCGCTGGGGACGCCGGGGCGGCGATCTTCAGGGAGTGATCGACCATCTGGATTATCTGGATACGCTGGGCATCACGGCCCTGTGGATGACGCCGGTCTATGAGAACGATTACATTAACTGTTACCACGGCTATACTCCCACGAACACTTATAAAACGGATCCCTTCCTCGGAACGATGGATACGTATAAAGCCCTGGTGAACGCCTGCCGCGAACGCGGGATCAAGGTCATCCACGATCATATTGTCAATCATATTGCTCCCACGCATCCGCTTGCCCAGGATCCGCCTGCTCCGGGATGGATCAACGGCAGTATCGATGACCATGAAGACTGCAATTACCGGATCATGGACGTTACCGATATCTACGGTCCGCGCGCACAGCGGGAACGTCCTGTGAAAGGATGGTTTGCCGGCTATCTGGCGGATATGAACCTGCAAAACCCGGAGGTGGTGGATTACTGGATTACCCATGCGATCTGGTGGATCGAAATGACCGGTGTTGACGGCATCCGGCAGGATACCTACGCCTATTCCGATCTGCAGGGACTCAGCCGCTGGGCCGCGGCACTGAAACGCGAATATCCGGAACTGTTCATCGTGGGCGAGATCATGGATTTTGACCGCACGCGCCTGGCATATTTTTTTAACGAAAAACAGGAAAACCACCTTTCTTCCGTTGCGGATTTCCCATTTTCCAGCCTGATCTACCAGCTGATCGTCGAGGACCTTCCGGCTGAGGAATTCCACCGTGAGGTCGCGAACGACTTTATCTACCGGGATCCGGACATGATGCTGACCTTTATGGACAATCACGACATGCAGCGTTTTTATACCGCCGTGGACGGGAATCTGCGCGATTATCTGAATGCATATGCCCTGCTTTTTTCCATGCGGGGTATTCCCCAGGTCTATTACGGCAATGAGATCGGCATGCCGGGAGGGCACGACCCCGATAACCGGCGGGAATTTCCGGGAGGATTCCCTTATACGGCTTACAATGCTTTTCAGCGCTCCGAAAGGAGCGAAAAGGCGAACCGCATCTTTGACCAGTTCAGGGCTTTCACTTCCCTGCGGAAACGATTTCCCGGACTGTATCTTCAGCCCATGCGCCATATGCTGCAGGAAGATGTCTACCTGGTAAGCCGCTGTGACCGTGAAGGCAATGTCCTGCTTACCGCCTATAACAGTTCTGAGGAAGACCGGGAGGTCTCCTGTGCTGCCCTGCTGAAAGGGAGATACGTTTTCACGGAAACGGTCAAAGGGCCGCTGAAAACCACGGCAAATATTGACACGGAAGCCCGGAGGATCCTTGTCCCGGCAAAAGAAAGCGTGATGTTTTTGTTAAAAGAAAAGTAAGACCTGAGTGAAAAAAGCGCTTTGCCGTCAGGAGATCTTATCGTTCAACGACCCGGCAACAGATGTTCATGAATATGCGTTTTAAAGAAATGTTTTGATCAGCTGGTCAATATTCGCAATGTTCGTCAGTTTGTATACAACCTGTGTCCCCTTGCGTTTGCCTTTGACGATCCCGACGGCCTTCATCTTGGCCAGGTGTTGCGAAACCGTTGCCTGGGGGATGTCCAGGCAGGTTTGCATATTCCCGACATTGGAAGAACCCTCTTTTGACAATCCGCGCAGGATGCACAGACGCACCGGGTGAGCAATGGCCTTTAATATTTCAGCCTTCAGCTCAAGATTTTCATAATCTTTTTTGTCCAGCATATTATTTCCTTTACATTATTCTACTACTTGTTAATATATATACTTTATACACTGAAGTCAAGAATTAATATGAAATAAATATATGCTTACAATTCTGGAAAAATATTTTATATTATTTATTAATTAAACAAAGGAGAAACGGAATGAAGAGGAAATATTTACTGCTGATCACCGCGGTTCTGGCAATTGCCGGTGTTCTGTACAGCATTAAATTTTTCGACAGGGCATTTCCCATCGTGAATGTCCGGATCCGCGCCGATAAGCATGAGGTCATCCGCAAAGCCGATTCTCTGATGCAGGCCTGTGCGCTCCTGGATACCTCGTACCGGAGTGTGGCCGCCTTTGAGACCGACGAGCGTTTTAAGAACTATGTCGAGCTTGAGGGAGGAGGCATCGGGGCCTTTCAGAAGATCGTTGATACGGAAGTGTATCATCCTTACACCTGGTCCGTGCGGACCTTCAATACCGGTGAGATCGAAGAAGTGCATTTCAGTTTCTCCCCGGAAGGGGAATTCCTGGGATTCCGCAAGGTGCTGCCGGACAGCCTGGAGGGTAAAAATATTCCGGACCTTGATATCAGAAATGTTTTTCTCCGTTCGGATGCACGTGCCGCATTGCTGCCCGACCTTTCGGGATACGAACAGGTTGAGAAAAGTTCGGAGCTGAAGGAAGGAGGCCGGCGCGATCACGTTTTCACCTTTGAGAGGCAGGACCGCACGGCGGAGGATGCGCGATACCGCATCAGGATCGGTGTCAGCGGAGATGAACTGACCCTGGTACGCCGCTACGTAAAGATCCCCGAGGCCTTTGACAACCGTTATGAAGAGATGCGTTCCGCGAATACCACGATCTCCTTTATCGGTCAGGCGATCATGATCATCCTGTATGGCTTTATCGGTGTGGGCGTCTCCGTTTTCTTCATGCTGCGCCGGAAGATCCTCCTGTGGAGAGCTCCCCTGAAATGGGCGGTCGCCATCGGGGTGCTTATCTTTGCTGCATACCTAACGACCCTTTCCCTCTCCTGGTTTGATTACGATACTTCATTGTCCGCCGATCAGTTTGTTTTTCAGCAGGTCCTGATGGCCTTTGTGAACGGCCTGTTGATCGCCGTGATATTTTTTATTTCCGCGATGGCCGGGGAGGGACTTGACCGGCAGGCATTCCCGGGGCACATTCGCCTCTGGCGTTCCTGGTCGCCGACGGTCGGCGCTTCCCGGGAGGTCATGAGCCATACGGTCTTCGGATACCTGTGGGCACTGTTCATGATCGGTTTCATTACCTTCTTCTACTGGATCAGCAACAGCGTTTTCGGGTGGTGGAGCCCGGCTGAGAACATGGTCGACCCCAACGTGCTCGCGCTGCCTCTGCCCTGGCTTTTACCCTCCGCGCAATCGCTGCAGGCGGGATTCTGGGAAGAGTGCCTGTTCCGGGCGGTTCCCCTTGCAGGTGCCGTCCTTGTCGGGAAGCATTTCAAACGCAGGGGATTGTGGATCGGTGTCGTACTGGTCCTGCAGGCCGCCATCTTTGGTTCGCTGCATGCCAATTACGCTCAGCAGCCCGCCTATGCGCGTATTATCGAAATGCTGATCCCCTTTGCGATCTACGGGCTGATCTACATGAAATGGGGACTGCTTCCCGTGGTGATCTCGCATTTCGTCTATGATATCATTCTGATGGCAATGCCGCTTTTCATTCTTTCCGCACCGGGTATCTGGATACATCGCATTTTCGCTGTCATTGCGGCACTGATCCCCCTGCTCGTCGTGGTCTTCCGGCGTCTGCGGGCGGGTTCATGGTATAAGATACGCAGGGAGGACCTTAATGCCGGGTATGCGCCTTCTTCTGGAGAAAAAAAGGGAGAGGAAACCCCGGAAGAGAACGTCCCCGAACGGGAGGAAAAACACGGTGCCGTCCGGTCCGAAAAATTTCCCCTGATCGCGGCACTGGTAATTATTGCGCTGTCGGTGGCGGCCTGGATCATACTCACCCCTTTCAGCCAGGACATTGCAAAACTGGAAATTGACCGTCAGAAAGCGGTGTCCCTTGCGGATGCATTCATGGAACAGCGTTATCCCGGGATGGATTCCCTTGAAGCAAAGCCCTATGTACGCCTTGATGCGAAACTGAGCCGTGAGGACCGTTTTGTCTGGGAGAACAGCAGTCCGGAACAATTCCGCGAATTGTATGAGAACACCCTGGCCTCGAATTTCTTCGTCGTCACCTACAAGACGTTTGAAGGCGATGTGGAGACCCGCTCTGAGACCCTTCGCATCATGGTGGGCCGCGACGGAGAGATCCTCGGATGGGATCATCATGTTCCGGGCGGCCGGCCGGGCGCTTCGCTTGAGGAAGAAGAAGCGCGCCGGATCGCGGGAAAAGCCATTGAAGATCATTTCGGCCTTGATACGGAAGTTCTGGATCCCGTTCAGGTAATGCCGGAAAAACTGAATGCCCGCAAGGACTGGAAGTTCATCTACCGGAAAAAACAGGCTGATCTCAGAGAGGGGTATATCCGTTATACGGCGAGCGTTTCCGGCTCCGAACTCAGCGGCCTTGCTGTCGGCGTACATGCAAGCGAGTCCTGGGAACGTGAGCGGAAAAAGGAAAGCACAAAACAATTCATCGTAAGTGCGATCTCAAATGTGATCCGGTTCGGACTGCTGATAGCGGTGTTCATCATGGGAATTATCGCCTGGACGCATAAGCAATTCAATCTGAAGGTGTTCCTTTATTTCCTCACCGCTCTGTTCGTGCTTTCCGTGGTGCAGGCCCTCCTGCTGTCAAACGCGGTCTTTGCACAGTATCCCACCTCGGAGCCGTACTCCAACCTGATGATCATTTTCGTGATCAGCATACTGATAGGCAGCCTTTTCAGTGCTGTCCTCTATGCCGTACCTGCGGGATTTATGGCACGCCTTCCCCTGCCGGTACGCAGGAACGAAGAGCAGGTCTGGATAAAGGGCGTCAGCCTCGGACTGCTTTTTGCCGCCTTCGCCGCCTTTGCGGACAGCAGCATGTTCAGGGATGTCCCGCAGCGGATATCGCCGCTTGAAATGGATTCATTCATGCCTGCGGTCTCGTCACTGTTCGCTTCCGCGGAACGGTACCTGATGATGCTGATACGCCTGCTTGTGCCCTTTGTGCTCGTACAGCGGCTGAGCGATGCGTTGCAGAAGAACAAGGTTCCGGCGCTGATAATCCTCCTGCTGTCCGGTTTTATGTTCGTCGGCGAACTATCTCCCGGATGGTGGGTGCTGAACGGGGCCCTTTTCGGACTGCTGATGATCGCACTGTATGTATATGTCTTCCGATACAACATGATCTATATCCCGGTCATGGCGGCCGTGATCATGATCCTTGATGCCGTGCAGTACCTGTTGACGGACCCGGCGGTGTTCAGCACCGGACATTTCCTGATCTCCGTCATCACGGCGGTATTGCTGGCACCGCTGAGCGTGCAGGCCATGGCCAGCTGAGGCTGCTGCAGCCGAAGCCGGTGAATCGTTGAACGGAAGACGTTGAGGCGTTTAGAGTTTAGAGTTGAGAGTTTAGAGTTGAGAGTTTAGACGAAGAAATGCGATGTACATCGTCATCCCGTCCGTCAGCTGACGGATCGGGATCCCCAACATCTGACGACTGAGAAACGAAAAGAAACATTGCACAGGTACCTTGCAGCCCCGACCCGGTGGAGGGACGGAAGAGGTTAATTTGTTAATTTGTTAATTTGTTGAGACCAAGAGAAACATTCACCGTCATCCCGAACTGGTTTCGGGATCCCCAACATCCGACGACTGAGAAACGAAAAGAAACATTGCACAGGTACCTTGCAGCCCCGACCCGATGGAGGGGCTGAATATAAGTAGCCCGGTATGAAATGCCGGGACCACTTTTCAAAGGAACCTTTGGGCTTTTTCATTGTTTTTACAATGAATTGAAAGTAATTTAAAGCTTATGGCAAAAAGAAAGCACATCTGCATCTGTCTGGTCCTCTTCCTGCTTGTTTCCGGTTCCGCGCTGCATGCTCAGATTTTTCAGCAAAAGTGGAAGATCGGTCCCGAATATGAGATCGACCATGTTGTCAAACCGGGCGATGAAGCGGGAAAAGGTGAGGTGGAAGTCAGCCTGAAAGTCCCTTACGATGAAATATTGTTCGTAAAGAGCAATTCTAGTTATAAGGGTCGTTTTGACATATCCATCATGATATTCCGGAACGGCGAGCAGTGCGTCAGTGAGAACTGGATAGAAGATCTGTCGCTGAATGAATTCAGCATGACCAATTCGCGGAAGAATGTGTTTGAAGTCAAACGCAGTTATCAGCTGGAGCCCGATGCATACCGTCTTGAGGTCCTGGTGACGGACCTGAACACCCAGAACCGGCGGAAGCGGGAAAAGGAAATTGACATGTCCCGCCTTGCGGACGGACCCTGGATGCTCGGGGACCTCTACGTCGTTAAGGAAAAATCCGTAAGGTCGAAAGGCGGGGAGATGCCCGAAGCTGTCTACGTCGGGTTTACGGCTGCGGGCGTAAAGGGGAATCATCATTTCAAATATATCCTTTTTTCCGGAGACAAACCCGTAAAACAGGGTGAATTTGAAATGGAGCTTAAAAGGGGGAAACATGAATATTGTTTTCCGGTACGGACCAGGGACCTGAATTTCAACACCTATTCGCTGGTG
>JAGYLW010000058.1 GCA_018400915.1 Fidelibacterota bacterium | reverse complement strand
CATGGTGTTCTGAATACTGCGTTTCAGCACGCGCCGGAAAGGCATTTTCCGCAAAAGCTGCTGGGCGATGTTCTCACCCACCAGGTAGGCGTTCAGTTCCGGTTTTTTGATCTCTACAACATTTACATTCACGTCAAATTGGGTCAGTTTCCGAATTTCTTCGCGTAACTGGTCAACCTCTTTTCCTTTAGCACCGATCACGACACCGGGACGTGATGTGTGTATGGTGATCGATATCGCTTTTGATGTCCTGTCGATCTCAACTTTGGCAACGCCGGCATTGGTCAGGCGCTTTTTCAGATATTTCCGAAGCATCAGATCTTCACTGAGCTTTACCGCAAAATTGCGCTCATCATACCAGTTGGAAAGCCAATTTCTTGTTATACCAAGACGAAAACCGTAAGGATGTGTTTTTTGACCCAACGTTTACTCCTTCTCTTTCGTATCATTCTTCACGTCTTCTGCCGCCGGTGTTCCGACAACGACCGTCAAATGGCAGCTGCGTTTACGGATAAGGTACGCGCGCCCCATGGAGCGCGGGCGAATACGTTTCATCACCGGTCCCTGGTTCACATATGCTTCCTGTATGACGAGCTCATCAGGATTTACCTTTGCTCCTTCATCCGTATTCAGCAGGTTGGATACCGCCGAACGCGTCGTCAATATGACGATCTTCGCTGATTTCTTCGGCATGAAGGTCAGCATGTTGATGGCGTTATCCACACGTTTGCCCCGCACCATGTCCAGCACGGGTTTCATTTTTTTGGCACTTAGCCGTATGTACTTATTTACTGCACGAGCTTTCATTATTTACCTACTCTTCTTATGTTGTCCTGTGTCCGCGGAAAGTACGTGTCGGTGAAAATTCTCCCAGTTTATGCCCCACCATATTTTCGGTAATGTAAATGGGGATGAACTTTGTACCGTTATGCACCGCAAAGGTGAAACCGACGAAATCCGGAGTGATGGTGGACCGGCGTGACCATGTCTTTATCACTTTCTTTTTTCCGGATGTCATCATCACGTCGACTTTCTTCTGCAGTGATTCGCTGACATAAGGACCTTTTTTTAATGACCTAGGCATATGTATTCACCTTTACTTTTTCTTCCGACGTGCAACAATATGCTTGTTGCTCGGATTTTTCTTTTTCCGGGTCTTATACCCTTTGGTAGGCTTGCCCCAGGGTGTGCGGGGATGTCCGCCGCCGGAGGCTTTTCCTTCTCCTCCGCCCATGGGATGATCCACCGGGTTCATTGCAACACCGCGGACTTTCGGCCTTCTGCCCTTCCAGCGGTTGCGGCCCGCCTTCCCGAGAGTGATGTTGATATGATCCTTATTGCCCACCTGACCGATCGTAGCCTGGCAGTTTTCAAGGATCATGCGCATCTCACCGGAGGGCAGTTTAATGGTTACATATTTTCCTTCTTTTGCCATGATCTGTGCGCCGGATCCCGCACCGCGTGCGATTTGCGCACCTTTTCCGGGTTTCATTTCGATATTGTGTACCTGCGTACCCGCCGGAATATTTTTCAGGGGCAGGGCATTTCCGGTCTTTACCGGGGCTTCCGGTCCGGAGACCAGCTGATCCCCGGCTTTCAGGCCCGCGGGGGAAACGATATACCGTTTCTCTCCGTCAGCGTAGACCAGCAGGGCAATATTCGCCGACCGGTTCGGATCGTATTCGATCGCCGCAACCCGGGCGGGAACGCCGTATTTATTCCGTTTAAAATCAATGACCCTGTACTGCTGTTTCTGGCCGCCGCCCCGCCGGCGCGTCGTAATACGTCCGTGGGCGTTGCGTCCGCCGGTCTTCGGGCCGGCCTGGAGCAATGATTTTTCCGGTGCTTTTTTGGTCAGTTCGTCATTGACCAGCGTGGTCTTGTAACGCTGACCTGGAGTATTTGCTTTGTAGCTTTTTAAAGGCATGTCTTTCCTATTCCTTAAACCGCTGTTTCGCCTTCAAAGAAATCAATGTGTTCTCCCGGAGCAAGGGTAACGATCGCTTTTTTCCAGTTTGAACGTTTTCCTTCCGTCCGGATCACCCGTCCGCCGCTGCGGATGGTCATTGATTTCAGTTTACCTTTTCTGTTCATCGTTGCCACGTCCTTTACATGGACGTCGAAACGATCTTCAATCGCATTCCTGATCTCGATCTTGTTCGCATCGGGAGCCACGACAAAGGCGTACTTGCCCATTTCCTCTCCCATAATGCTGATCTTTTCTGTCAGGATCGGCCGAATTATGATGTTCTTCTTCTTCATCTGCTCACGATATCCTTATTTAAGGGCCTCATTTACCATATCAAGCGCGGACTGTTCCATGACAAGCGTTTCACAATCCATGATCTCGAATGTGGACGCACGGTCAGCGGCAACGATATATACATTGGGAATATTTCTCGCCGCAAGATAGAGATCGTCCGTGATCGCTTTTACCAGGATCGTAAGTTTCTTTCCCGTCAGGCCCAGTTTGTCAAGCATCTCTGCGAGCGCTCTGGTCTTCGCTTCTTTCAGCCGTATATCATCGACCACAAGAATTGCCTTTTCCTTCGCTTTCTGCGACAGAGCACTGCGCCGTGCAAGGTGTTTCACCTTTTTGGGCAGCTTCGTCGTATACAGGTGCGGTACGGGGCCAAAGGCACGGCCTCCGCCGACCCAGACGGGAGAACGGCGGGAACCGGCGCGTGCGGTACCGCGGCCCTTTTGTCTCCATGGCTTTGCGCCTCCGCCACGGGAATCACCGCGGGTCTTCGTCTTGGACGTTCCCTGGCGCATGTTCGCCAGCTCGGCCTTCACGGCCAGATACAGCGAATGTTCATGCGGTTCGATCCCGAAAACTTCCGGAGCGAGGTCCGCTTTTTTTCCCAGTTTTTCACCATTGGTCTTTACGACATCAATTTTCATGATACACCCCCCGTTTTAACGATTTGCACAATGCCGTTCCGGGAGCCGGGAACGCTGCCTCTGACCAGGATGATATTTTTATCGGGGCGTATCTCTACGACTTCAAGGTTACGTACGGTTACCGTTTCGTCACCCATTTGTCCCGACATACGCATGCCTTTCCAAACCCGTGAAGGTGAGGAACTGGCACCGATGGATCCGGGACCCCGCAAACGGTCTTTCTGACCGTGGCTTTTGGGTCCGCCGGAAAAATTGTGGCGCCTGACGGTCCCCTGGAATCCCTTTCCCTTTGACTTACCGGTAATGGAGATCACGTCGCCCTTATTGAAGATGTCCACGTGGATCTCATCTCCGATCTTAAGGTCTTCCGTGTCTTCCAGGCGGAATTCCTTCAGGTTGCGAAGCACCTTGCCGGCGGCTTTCAGATGTCCGAGTTCAGGCTTGGTCACCTTTTTCTCCCGGACCTCCTCATAACCGATCTGGACTGCGGTGTAACCGTCCGTCTCATCTTTTTTGATCTGAGTGATATAGCATGGTCCCGCTTCAATGACCGTCACCGGAATGTTCCGGCCGCGTTCATCGAAAATACGGGTCATACCGATCTTTTTTCCTATGATTCCGTTCACAGTGTTAACCTTTTCTATTCATATGGACGCCCGTGCGCTGACGGGACGCTCCAGAATGTTAGCGGTTGTTAAACCTTGATTTCAATATCCACGCCGGCAGGCAGATCCAGTTTCATCAATTCATCTATCGTCTTCGTCGTGGTATTCAATATTTCAACGATGCGCTTATGCACCTTGATCTGAAACTGCTCTCGTGATTTCTTGTTCACATGCGGAGAGCGGTTCACCGTTACCACAGAACGATTTGTAGGTAACGGGATCGGACCTGAAATCACAGCTCCGGTAGCTTTCGCACGCTGTACGATCTTCTCGGTTGATTTATCAAGAAGGTTATGATCGTAGGATTTAAGCGCAATGCGTATTTTTTGTCCTGCCATAATGCTTTTTGCCTTTACTCAATGATCTCGGTTACAACGCCGGCGCCCACGGTGCGTCCGCCTTCACGGATCGCAAAGCGCAGCTCTTTCTCCATCGCGATCGGAACGATCAGCTCCACTTCCGCTTCAATGTTGTCGCCCGGCATTACCATCTCCACGCCTTCCGGAAGCTTGATCGAACCCGTTACGTCCGTCGTCCGGAAGTAGAACTGCGGACGGTAACCGTCCATGAACGGCGTGTGGCGACCGCCTTCTTCCTTCTTCAGTACGTAAAACTTCGCCTTGAACTTCGTGTGAGGCGTGATCGACTTCGGTGCCGCCACCACCATCCCGCGGTGCAGCCAGTCCTTGTCGATCCCGCGCAGCAGCAGACCCGCATTGTCGCCGGCCTCGCCGCGGTCCAGCAGCTTCCGGAACATCTCCACGCCCGTCACTACCGTCTTCTTGCCCTGCGGATCAATGCCCAGGATCTCCACCTCGTCGCCGACCTTGATCACGCCCCGCTCAATACGGCCCGTTCCGACCGTGCCGCGGCCCGTGATCGAAAATACGTCCTCGACCGGCATCAAAAACGGCTTGTCAATGGCGCGCTCGGGATCCGGAATGAAATTGTCCACCGCTTCCATCAGCTCGAAAATGCTCTTGGTCTTCTCGTCGTCCTCCGGATTGTTCAACGCCTCCAGCGCCGACCCCTGGATGATCGGAATGTCGTCGCCCGGAAATTCATATTCGTTCAGAAGCTCGCGAAGCTCCATCTCCACCAGCTCCAAAAGCTCCGGATCGTCCACCATGTCCGTCTTGTTCATGTATACCACGATCGACGGAACGTTTACCTGCTTTGCCAAAAGCACGTGCTCGCGCGTCTGCGGCATCGGACCGTCCGCCGCGCTGACCACCAGGATCGCTCCGTCCATCTGCGCCGCTCCCGTGATCATGTTCTTGATGTAATCCGCGTGACCCGGACAGTCCACGTGGGCATAGTGGCGCTTCGCTGTCTCGTATTCCACGTGCGCCGTCGCGATCGTGATCCCCCGCTCCCGCTCTTCGGGTGCATTGTCAATACTGTCAAATGAACGGAATTCCGCGCCGCCCGACTTCGCCAGCACCGATGTGATGGCCGCCGTCAGCGTCGTCTTACCGTGATCCACGTGTCCGATCGTACCGATGTTCACGTGCGGTTTGTTGCGTTCATATTTTGCTTTAGCCATGTGAAATTCTCCTTTGTTTCACTATTTAACGTTCTCCGCAATACTTGCGGGAGCAGGCGCGTAATGATCGAACTGCATGGTGAACACCGCCCTGCCCTGGGTGATTGATCTCAAGTCTGTCGCATAACCGAACATTCCCGAAAGCGGGACATCGGCATTCAAGACCTGGGCATCATTGCGTGGGGTCATTCCTTTGATCTGACCCCGCCTCGAAGTGAGGTCACCCATCACATCACCTAAATATTCTTCCGGCGTAACGACTTCCACGGACATCACCGGTTCCAGCAAGACGGCTCCCGCCTTCTTTGCCGCATCCCGGAATGCCATACTGCCGGCTACTTTAAACGCCATTTCCGATGAATCCACCGGATGGTGGGCACCGTCGACAAGCGTAATCTTTACATCTTCGACAGGATATCCTTTCAGGATGCCGGTCCTGCAGGCTTCCTGTATCCCTTTGTTGACGGCGGGAATGAATTCCTTGGGGATCGCACCGCCGACGACCTTGTTCTCGAAAATATACCCTTCGCCCTGTTTCGAGGGTTCAACGTCGATCTCAACACGTGCAAACTGACCTTTTCCGCCGGTTTGCTTCTTAAACACTTTATCGACGTGGGCGGGTTTCGTGATCGTTTCCTTATAGGCTACCTGCGGTTTGCCGACATGTGCCTGCACGCGGAACTCGCGCCGGAGGCGGTCGACGATAATATCAAGATGAAGCTCTCCCATCCCCCAGATGATCGTTTGTCCCGTCTCTTCATCGAACTTCACTTTAAAGGTCGGATCTTCGTCGGCAAGTTTTACCAGTCCCTCGGTAAGGGCGTCCTGGTCAGCCTTGCTCGCAGGCTCGATGGAAACATTGATCACCGGATCGGGGAAATTCATTTCCTCCAGGATGACCGGATGTTTTTCATCGCAGAGCGTGTCGCCCGTCCGTGTTTTCTTGAATCCCACGACCGCGACGATATCTCCTGCAAAAGCCTCCTTCAGGTCCTCGCGCTTATTGGAATGCATTTTAAGAATGCGGCCGAAGCGTTCGCGTTTTCCGCTTTCCGGATTGTACATATATTTCCCGGCTTCGACCCGGCCGCTGTAAACGCGCAGGTAGGTCAGGCGGCCTACGTAAGGGTCGGTCATGACCTTGAAAGCCAGGGCGCTGAAAGGCGCTTCCGGATCGGGGCTGCGGGTTTCCTGGCGGTCGTTGTCCGGATTCTTCCCCCTGATGTCCTCAACGTCCAGCGGGGAAGGAAGATATTCGATCACGGCATTCAGAAGTTCCTGAATGCCTTTATTTTTAAAGGCGGACCCTGCCAGCACGGGGATAATGTCGCCCTTGATGGTGCCGACGCGGATCGCCGCTTTCAGTTCCGCTTCACTTAACTCTTTCCCCTCCAGGTATTTTTCCAGCAACGTGTCGTCATAGGCGGCAACCTCTTCTATCAGGTGGTAGCGGTACTCTTCGACTTTTTCAGCCATGTCCTTGGGAATGGGGCCGTAATCAAAATTCCTGCCGAAACTTTCATCCTGATAGAGGATCGAACGGTTGTTGATAAGATCGATAATGCCGGTGAACATGTCTCCCGAACCCATGGGGATGAAAAGCGGGAGCGGGTTGGCCCCGAGCCGCTTGCGCATCATGTCCAGTACATTGTAGAAGTCCGCACCGGCGCGGTCCATCTTATTGACAAAAGCGAGACGGGGTACATGGTATTTGTCCGCCTGTCTCCATACCGTTTCGGACTGCGGCTCCACGCCTCCGACACCGCAGAACAATGCGACGGCACCGTCAAGTACGCGCAGCGAGCGCTCGACCTCGGCGGTGAAATCCACATGGCCGGGCGTATCGATGATATTGATCCTGTGCTTACCCCATGAACAGGTGGTGGCGGCGGAGGTAATGGTAATACCGCGCTCTTTCTCCTGCTCCATCCAGTCCATAATGGCGGTGCCTTCGTGCACTTCGCCCAGACGGTGGGAAATGCCGGTATAATAGAGAATGCGCTCGGTCGTTGTCGTTTTACCGGCATCAATATGCGCCATTATTCCGATATTCCGCAATTTTGATAAGTCCAGAGCCACGTATTACCTTCTGCTTTTTTTACCGGCTGAAATGGGCAAAAGCCTTGTTGGATTCAGCCATTCTGTGCGTATCTTCTTTCTTCTTTATCGACGAACCTTCACCTTTGGATGCCGCCAGCAATTCCGCTGCAAGTTTCCCGGACATGGTCGCTCCGGAACGTGCAGTTGAATAGTTGATGATCCATCGCATCGCCAGGGCATAACGGCGTTCGCGCCGGACCTCGATGGGAACCTGGTAGGTTGCGCCGCCGATACGCCGGGATTTTACTTCCAGCACCGGAGCGACATTGTCGAGAGCTTTCTGGAAGGTCTCGAGACCCTTTCCTCCGGTTTTCTGATCAAGGTCGGTGATGGCACCGTACATGATCTTTTCGGCAACCCCCCTTTTCCCACGTTCCATCAGATTGTTGATGAATTTCGTCACAATCCTGGATTTGTACTTGGGATCCTGTAATACGTCGCGTTTGGGTGGCTTATTCCTTCTAGACATAGAACATATTCTCCACAATTAAGATTTCGGCCGTTTTGCGCCGTAACGTGATCGACTCTGCCGCCTGCCTTCCACACCGGCGGTATCCAGTGTGCCTCGAATGATATGGTAGCGGACACCCGGCAGATCCTTAACACGGCCACCTTCGATCAGTACAATCGAGTGCTCTTGCAGATTGTGACCTTCTCCCGGGATATATGCCGTAACTTCGGTACCTGTCGTTAAACGGATACGGGCGACTTTTCTCAACGCTGAATTCGGTTTTTTGGGCGTAGTGGTATAGACGCGCGTACAAACGCCGCGTTTCTGCGGGTTGGCGTTCAAGGCGGGTACCTTGTTCTTTTTCGTGATGCTTTTTCTACCTTTTCGTACTAACTGATTGATCGTTGGCATAAATATTTTCTCCAATTTTCACAAAAGCTCAGTAAGATAATGCATGTTATACTTCTATGCAAGTTTTTGTTTGTTTTTTTCGGCCCGTTCCGTGAGTTCCGGAGCCCGCTTCATTCTGCATTTCAAGGTCCGTATTTATAAAAAAACGCCCCGCAGAACACAGGGCGTTTTGTACCGTAAGTGATCCTTTTATTCCTTTGCCGTTCCCGTTTCCTTTGCCGTTTCCGTTTCCGTGGTTTCTTCAGCGGGTTCCGTGTCCGTACCTTCTTCACTTTCCTCGTATTCGATGTCCTTTACACGCAGCCGGTTATACTTTGCCATTCCGGTACCTGCGGGGATCATGCGTCCGATAATGATGTTCTCCTTAAGGCCTTTCAGATCATCCGCTTTCCCGGAGATGGAGGCATCGGTCAGTACGCGGGTGGTCTCCTGGAAGGAAGCTGCCGAAAGGAAGCTTTCCGTGTTCAGGGACGCCCTGGTAATACCGAGAAGCAGCGGGTCGAAGGTCGCCGGTTTTGCCGCCTTGAACTTGGCGGTCCGTTTTTCGGCGGCCTTGTGGCGGATATTGTCTTCTTTCACCATATCCCGCGGATAGACACCGCCCTCGATCAGGGAAGTGTCGCCGGCATCGGAGATCGTGACCATGTCAGTAAGCTTGTCATTTTCGCTTTGCACTTCCTGACGGCTGACGCGGTCGCCGATCAGGAAATCCGTATCGCCGGGATCCCTGATCTCCACCTTCTGCAGCATCTGACGTACAATGACCTCAATGTGCTTGTCATTGATGCGAACGCCCTGAAGCCGGTATACGTGCTGAATCTCATCCAGCAGGTGTTTCTGCACTTCTTTCACGCCCCGGATCTTGAGGATCTTGCGGGGCGGGATCGCACCGTCGCAAAGCGGTTCCCCGGAGCGGATGTAATCGCCTTCGTGAGCAAGAATGTGCTTGCCTTTCGGGATCTTGTAGGTATAGACCTCGCCCAGCTCGTTGGTAACACGGAGGGTCTGGATCCCGTGCTGAAGCTTGTCAAAACGCACATGCCCGTTCACTTCGGATACCACGGCCTCGTTGCTGGGGTTCCTTGCCTCAAACAGCTCGGAAACCCGCGGAAGTCCGCCGGTAATATCGTTGCTCCGGGCGCTTTCTTTGGAACGTTTCGCCAGGGTCTGGCCCTGGATGACCTTGTCGCCTTCCTTGACCAGCAGCGAACTGTTTTCCGGAAGCGCGATCGGCTTGCCGATCATATCGCCCTTATCGTTATAAATGGCGATACGGGCGGTCCTTTCACGGTCCTTTGATGCAATGATCTGCCATTCAATGTGACCGGAGGAATCCGCGACCTCATCATAGGTAACGCCTTCAAGAAGGTCGATAAGCTTTACGATGCCGTCATAACGCGAAACGATATGTTCATTGTAAGCGTCCCAGTCGTAGAGGATGCTTTCCGGTTCCACTTCATCCCCGTCCTTTACGTGCACTTTCGCACCCTGCGGGACCGTATAGGTGATCAGGTTCCGGTTCTCATTGTCGATAATGGATATTTTGCCGTTCCGGACCAGAACGATCCTGAGATCATTGTCCGATATCATAAGGTTATCGGAAAATTCCACTTTTCCCT
>JAGYLW010000057.1 GCA_018400915.1 Fidelibacterota bacterium | reverse complement strand
ATAAAGCACCTCAGTCTTACTTGCAGGATTAATAATAAGAGGATGGGATGTCATGACGCAGTCCCTCCACCAACGCGTCATCGTGAACTCCACCAACGCGTCATCGTGAACTCTACCAATGCGTCATCCTGAATTTATTTCAGGATCCCCGGGATTTGACGATTGAATGTCTTACCTGCAGGATTAATAATAAGCAGTGTTCCGTCGTCAGATGTTGGGGATCCCGAAACCAGTTCGGGATGACGATGTATATTGCATTGCTTCGTCTCAACGGCTCAACGACTCAACAACTCAACTTATTATTTATTTTCCCGCCTTCGCCGGCACAGGCGTGTGATTCGTGGTAAATGAAGATGTTTTTCACAACCGCAAATCGTTATTAAACAAAAGTTAATCTTATTTTTCTTTCATTTACAATTTGCATCCGTTAACTTAGATATTATCAATTAGAGGAAGGCATGACTGACAAACAAGACCTTACACGTATACCCCCGCAATCTATTGACTCCGAAAAGGCTGTCCTGGGCTCCATGATGCAGGACGACATGGCTGCCAGCAGGGCGCTGGAGGTGCTCAATGAAGACTGTTTCTACATGGATGCGAACCGGCTCATCTTCCGGGCGATGAAGGAACTGTATTCCGATCACAAACCGATCGACCAGCTTTCCGTGGTGGAACAGCTGTCACGCATGAAGCATCTCGAGGATGCGGGAGGCGCGGCGCAGATCGCGGAACTGATCAACCGCGTGCCCACGGCGGCCAATATCGAATATTACGCCAATATCGTCAAGGAAAAATACATCCTGCGCACCATTATCAAGACCTCCAACGGCATGATCGACAAGGCCTTCTCGGAGGAGGAAGAGACGGACATCATCCTCGACAACGCCCAGCAGAAGATCTTCCAGCTGCGCGAGAACAGCGCATCCCAGGATTTTATCGACATTAAGAGCATCCTGCACCCGACGGTGGACCACATCGAGAAGCTCTCCCAGCATCACGGCGATGTCGTGGGCATCCCTTCCGGGTTCAAAAAATTCGACTTCATCACCAACGGCTTCCAGAATTCCGACCTGATCATCGTCGCGGGCCGTCCTTCCATGGGAAAGACCGCCCTGGCCCTTTCCATGCTGAGGAACATGTCCATCGACCACGAGATCAATGTCGGCTTCTTTTCCCTGGAAATGTCCCAGGAAGGTATCGCCATGCGGCTTCTGAGCATGGAAAGCGGGATAGACCACCAGAAACCCCGCCGGGGGCGGATCCCCACCAGCCTCTGGCAGAACCTGATCTCGGCGGCCGCGAAGATCAACGATGCGAATATTTTTTTCGATTTCACCCCCAACCTGAATGTCCTTGACATGCGGAGCCGCGCCCGGCGCCTGAAAAGCCGTGTGGGCAAGATCGACGTCATCTTCGTCGATTACCTGCAGATCGCGCACGCCACCATCAACCGGAACGACAGCCGCCAGCAGGAAGTCGCCCTCATCAGCCAGCAGCTCAAGGCCCTGGCCAAGGAAATGAAGATCCCGGTCGTCGCGCTTTCGCAGCTGAGCCGCGCCCCGGAGCAGCGCGGCGGGGAAAGCCGGCCGAAGTTGTCGGACCTCCGCGATTCCGGCGCCATCGAACAGGATGCGGACCTTGTGATGTTCATCCACCGCCCCTTCTATTATTCCCAGAAACCGGAGGACGAGGGCAAGGGCGAGATCATCATCGCAAAACACCGTAACGGCCCCACCGGCGTAATCCCCCTGACCTTCAAGGACAGCATTGTGAGATTCTTTGACGCTCCCTTTGAAACCTACGCCGAAGAAGCGGAAGAAGAGGCTTTTTAGAACATTATGCCGACATCCCTGCCCAAAACATTCCCGGAGCAATTCCAGAAGCTTATCGATAACATCAAAAGCTACAACGCCAACTATGCCGCCGACACTCCGCTTCTGTGGAAGGCCTACACCTTTTCCCGGGAAGCGCACAAGGACCAGTACCGGCAGTCCGGCGAGCCGTATTTCCAGCATCTCTACCATACCGCGCTGACCCTCACCGAACTGAACATGGATACGCCGACCGTCTGCGCGGGCCTCCTCCACGATATCCTGGAAGACACCAATATTTCCAAGGAACTGCTCATCAATGAATTCTCCCCGCAGATCGTCCGCTTCGTCAACGGCGTCACCAAGATCGGCGGCATCAAGTTCCAGAGCGAACAGCAGGAGCAGGCCCAGAATTTCCGAAAGATGCTCCTGAGCGTTGCCGACGACATCCGGGTGATCATCATCAAGTTCGCCGACCGCCTCCACAATATGCGCACCCTCGACGCTCTGCCGGAAAAGAAGCGCCGCCGCATCGCCCTGGAAACCCGGGACGTCTACGCGCCTCTGGCCCACCGGCTGGGAATGTACCGCCTGAAGATGGAAATGGAAGACCTTGCCCTGAAGCATCTGGAGCCGGAGGTCTACGCCGAGCTGAACAAAAAGATCATCGCCCAGCGGAAACGCACCCAGAAGGATATCGACGATTTCATCCGGCTGATCAATCAATACCTGAGGGAAGAGAATATCGAGGCGCGGGTCTTCGGCCGGATCAAGAACTATTATTCCATTTATAACAAGATGCTGCGCCAGAACCGTCCCCTCGAAGAGATCTTCGACATTCTGGCCATCCGCATCATTGTCAATTCCATTACGCACTGCTATTCCGTGCTGGGCATCGTGCATCAGAAGTTCACGCCCATCACCGAGCGTTTCCGGGATTTTATCGCTACGCCGAAATCCAACGGCTATCAGTCGGTACACACTACCGTGATCGGGCCCAAGGGGATCCCGATCGAGATCCAGATCCGCACGGACGAGATGGACCGGACGGCCGAGGTGGGCATCGCCGCCCACTGGAAGTACAAGGAGACGGGAAAGAATGACGATCTCGACAAGCACATCAAATGGCTGCGCGACCTGATCGATATTCTGAAGAACGACACCCGGGACGACGAGGAATTTCTCAACACGCTGAAGATCGACCTTTTCAATGACGAGATCTTCGTGTTCACGCCCAAGGGCGACCTGATCAAACTGCCGGTGAACGCCACGGCGCTCGATTTCGCCTTTGCCGTGCACACCGAAGTGGGATACCGCTGCATCGGCGCCAAGGTTAACGGAAAGATCGTTTCGCTGAACTCCCGCCTCTCCAGCGGCGACCGTATCGAGATCATCACCTCGAACGATCACAACGTCAGTTACAACTGGCTCCGCTATGTGACGACCAATCGTGCGAAACACCGGGTTCGGAAATGGCTGCAGCGGCATGAATTCGAGCAAAGCATCAAACTGGGCGAAGAGATGCTCGAAAAGGAGATGCGGAAAGCCAGGCTCAGTTCGAAGATCAAGGACGTGAAAAAGCATTATGCCGACTTCGGCTACGATACGGTCAACCTCTTCTATCAGGCCATCGGGAAAGGCGAGCTTACCGTCAGCCACATCGTTAGCAAGCTCTACCGGAAGGAAGAACCGAAAAAGCCGGAAGTCCCGGAGCCGCAGGTCAGGCAGTACCGCTCCACCAACGGCATCAGCGTCAGCGGATACGAGAACATGATGGTCCAGCTGGCCAAATGCTGCAATCCCATTCCCGGCGACAAGATCATCGGATACATCACCCGCGGCAGGGGGATCACCGTCCACCGCCACGACTGCCCGAACATTCCCAACCTTGAAGAAGAAAAAGACCGCTTCATCGATGTGAAATGGCACGTAAAGGCGGGACGGACCTTCGTTACCCGCATCAAGATCATCGGGGAGGACCGCTCCAGCCTGATCTACGACGTTTCCCAGATCATTCACGACCAGCACACCAACATGCTCAGCATCAATTTTTCCGTCGAAGGCAAACTGGCGCGCGGCCAGGTGGCCGTGATGGTCGAAAGCCTGCGGCACGCCGAGCGCCTCATCCGCAAGCTGAAAAGGGTCCCCGGCGTGCTGACCATTGACAGAACATAATATCAGGGAGATATACCATGGAAAAAAAGACCTTCACGAAGAAAGATGTCGCGAAACATATACGGGAGCGATCCGGTCTCCGCATCTACGAGAGCGAAAAGTATATGGACGAGATCTTTGCCGCCATGCTGGACCTCCTTATGGACGATCCTTCGGACCGCGTCCGTATCGAGATCCGCAATTTCGGCGTTTTCGAGGTGAAAAATTCCAAGGCCAAGCCGCAGGCAAGAAATCCCAAGACCAATGAGGTCATCTACGTCCCTCCGCGGAAAAAGGTGCACTTCAGGCCCGGAAAGAAACTGAAGGCCTACCTCTCAAAAGCCCGTATCCCGCAGGCATGAACATGCCCCGCGTGCTTGCCGTCGATTTCGGAAGCCGGCGCATCGGGGTGGCCGTTTCCGACCCCCTCGGGATCATCGCCTCGCCCCTGGACACCCTCGAGATCCGTTCGGACGCAGAGGGCGTACGCCGGATCGCCGCCCTGTGCCGCGAATACGGGGCCGGGACGCTGCTGATGGGATATCCCCTCGGGAATTCCGGGAACAAAACGGAGCAGACGCGCCTTGTCGACCGGATTATCGCTGAACTGAAAGCAGTGATCGACATTCCCGTTGTCACCTGGGACGAACGCTATACCAGTATCCAGGCACAGGATATCCTGCGCAGCAAGGGGATCAGTGCACGCGACCGGAAAGGCAAGGTGGACGAAATGGCGGCGCGAATCATCCTGCAGGAATACCTGGACTCCCGGGGGGCAAGCGTATGAGATTACGGGGAAAAGATGTCCTGCTGCTTTTTCTGTCGGCCCTCCTGGCCGAACTGGCTTTCGCCCCCTTCAATCAGTTCTACACGGCGTTTTTCGCCCTCGTTCCTTTCCTGTATGTCCTTGACAGAACGAAACATGCTTTTTCCGCCGGCCTGATCTGGGGTTTTTTCTACTCCCTGCTCTCCATTCACTGGCTGGCCTTCAATACCGGGACCTACTGGTGGCTGGCGACCTTTTCCATGCTGCTGGCCTCGGTGTTCCTGGCACTGAACTACGCCGCGGTCGCTTTCCTTTTCAAGGCCGTGCAGAGGAAGCACCCTTCCCTGGCCTTTCTGATCTTTCCTTTTCTCTGGACGGCGGTCGAGTTCCTGCGTTCCTTCGGCATACTGGGCTTCCCCTGGCTTGCGCTCGGGCATTCGCAGGCCTATAATACGCTGTATGTGCAGATGGCCGATATCGGCGGCGTCTATACCCTTTCCCTCATGCTCCTGCTCTCCAATCTCTTCCTCTATCTTCTGATCAGGGCCTACAGCCGGCAGCGTCTGACCGCACTTATCCTGGCGGTGCTTCTCCCCTACTGCTACGGACTGACGGTGATGAACCTCGACATGCAGGGCGACAAGACCGTGAATTTCCGCATCGTTCAGCCGAACATCGGGGCAAAGGAAAAATGGAAGCCCTCGAACCGCGAAGCGATCATGCAGAAGATGGATTCCCTCAGCCGCGCGGAGACCGGCACGGCGCCCGAAGTGATCGTCTGGCCGGAAACGGCGGTCCCTTTCTATCTCCGCTCCTCCCGGTATTACAAGCACATCATCATCCGCTGCGCCCGCGACATGCAGAGCACGCTGATCACCGGCTCCCTCGACTATTTTTTCCCGGATACGGTCTCCCGCTATGCCAGCACGAACAGCGTCTTTGTGTTCGAACCCGGAGCGCAGGATTACCGGGAGGTGATCTACGACAAGATCCACCTGGTGCCTTTCGGGGAATTCACCCCCGGGGAAAAATATCTTTCCTGGCTGAACAACATGGAATACGGGCAGAGCGACTTTGCCACCCGGAAGACGGTCCGGGTCATGCACATGGGTCCGGACCGTATCGCCTTCACCCCGATGATCTGTTACGATTCGGTCTTTCCCCATACCGTCCGCCGCGCGGCCGCTGAGGGAAGTAAATATAACATACTGATCACTAATGACGTATGGTTCGGGAGGTCCATGGGCCCGCATCAGCATGCCGCGATCGCGATCCTGCGGGCGGTGGAGACCCGGCGCCCCCTTGTCCGTTCCGCGAACGCGGGGATCTCCATGTTCATCGACGCGAAGGGGCGCGTGCTGAAGTCCCTGCCGCTTTACACCTCCGGCATTCTCGACCAGGAGCTTCCGGCGGGAATACACGTTTCCCCTTACGTGAGAACGGGGAACCTGTTCTCCTGGATCGCCGTCATGATCAGTGCAACGGGAATATGCTTTTCATTATGCTTACGCCGAAAAAAATAACCGTGCTGTGCCTTGTGCTGCTTTCCTTGCTCCTGCCTGCTTCGGAGCGAAAGCCCGGGACCGTTTATTTTTCCCCCGATACCCCCTATCTTCCGGAAATATCGGAGATCCTGGATGTGCACCGCTACGTTCTCAGCACGGATTCAAGCTCCGCGGAATACCGCGGGGAGCTGTTCTTTTACCGGGAGGAAGACTCCCTGCGCTGTGAAATCGAGCTGCGGGACACGAAGGATGTGGCCTTTATCCTCGATACGTTTATGAAGGAACCTGCGGAGACCGCGAACGTAAGAAGATCGCTGCGGAATTTTTCCATTTGCCTGTTGATTTTGAACGCCATTACCTCGATATTCTTTTTCGTGCGAACAAGCTAACAAAGGAACCTTATGAAAAGACGCTTTATCACACTTCTCCTCGCCCTGCTGATCACCGTACCCGCGCTTGCGGAACGATCTTCTTCCAAACACGCACTGCTGAAAAGCATCGTGCTTCCGGGCTGGGGCGAATACAGCTACGGCTCCGGAAGCGCCTATATTTTCCTGGGAACGGAGATCGCGCTCTGGGCGGGGTTCGGAGCCCTTCGCTATTCCGCCGGCACCCAGGACCGCGACCTGATCTCCTATACCCGGCTGCATGCCGGAATGGAGTCCTTCCCGGAGAACAAGCAGTACTGGGCGGACCTGGGGAATTACGACTCCTACCTCGATCACAGGGAGACCATGCTCGAGAACCGGACCCCGGAACGGATCTGGAGCAGCGACTATTCCTGGGAATGGGACAGCGGCGCCGCCTCGCAGCAATACCGGGAACTGTACCGCAAAAAAGAACTTACCCTGCTCGGCGCTGATTTCCTCATCGCCGGCTTTATCGTAAACCGCGTGGCCAGCGCCATCAACGTAAAATACCTGGAAAAAAAGCACATGCAGCTTTCCGCTTTCGCCTCCCCGGCACGCGGCGGCGGGAACCTGTATCTGGGACTGAGCTTTTAAATGCACCTCACGATGCGCCATCTGCAGATCATCTTCTCCGTTATCGCATGTATTTCGGTGTTCATCATCCCCACCCTGGCGGGACAGCTCGCCCTCCTTGCCCTTTTTACGGCGCTGGCACTGTGCCATCCACGGCGAAAGGCGATCTTCCGCTTTTTCGGGAATTTTCCCGTCCTCATTCTGATCACGCTCTTCGTGCATCTCTTTTTCCGTTTCGGCGAAAGTGCCTACTGGGAAGCGTTCGGCACGGCGGCCCTCTGGAACAAGGCCCTGTATTTTTCAACGCGGAATGCCGTGATCCTGTTCATCATGAGCTATCTGATCAAAGGCGGTCCCGCCCTTTCCTACAATGCCTTTCTCGGCATCCTGGAGAAGCGGGGACCCTCCTCACTGACCCAGCCGCTGGCCCTCGCCGTACGCTACACCTCGCTGATCGGAGATGAATTCCGTTCCCTGCAGCAGGTGCACCGCATCATGGGGATCCGCCGGCCGGCAAACCTGCTCCGGCGCACCCGCTACTATTGCTCCCTGATCATGCCGACGGTCATCTCCTCCCTGGAACGGGCCGAACAGCTCTCCATCGCCATGACAAGCCGCGGATACAATCAGGAACCATGATGAGAAAGCGCTTTGTTCTGCAGACCGAATACGACGGCAGCGGGTATGCGGGCTTCCAGCTGCAGCCGGATCAGCCGAGCATCCAGGGGGAGCTGGAAAAGGCATTGCAGCGGCTTTACAGGACGTCCGTGCGCGTCCATCCCAGCGGACGCACCGATGCAGGCGTGCACGCCCGCTTTCAGATCGTGCATTTCGATCCGCCCCGGGAACTGAAGAACCTTCACCTCAGGGCTGCGCTGAACGGGCTGCTGCCCCCGGACATCCGCGTGACCGGCACCGCCGTGACGGACACTGCCTTTCATGCACGCTTTTCCGCCCGCAAACGTACGTACCGCTATGTGATCTCCACGCGGGAAACGGCGCTGGACCGCCTGCGCGTCTGGCAGCTGTTCCGCGACCTGGACCTTTCGCGCATGCAGGCCTGCGCGGACATACTCACGGGCGAACACGACTTCACGTCTTTCTGTTCCTCGCAGGCGGAAGTCAGGCACAAACGCTGTGAGATCTACCGTTCCCGCTGGGAACGCCACAAGGAACGTTTTATGTATGAGATCGAGGGAAACCGCTTCCTGCATTCGATGGTGCGCTCCCTGGTCGGGACCATGGCGGAAGCGGGACGCGGCCGCCTGACGGCAGAGGACTTTGCCTCCATTCTGCAGCAGGCCTCGCATTCCGCAGGCGCCGTCACCGCCCCGCCGCAGGGGCTTACGCTGATGCACGTTGCCTATGAACAACCCATACTCTGGAAAAAGGAGCGATCATGAAAAAAGGATTATTCAGTATTATCGCCTTTGTCATATGCCTTGTCCTGCTTGTGCTTTCCGTGCAGTTCTATCTCGATGCCCGACGGCATCTGCTGATGCGGGAACTGGCGGACAGGGACGCGGCCGTCACCACGGGACAGATCGCACAGACAGGCAACACCCGCGAGAACGCCGTCACCCGCGCGATCGAGGAATACTCCCCCGCCGTGATCGGCATTCATGTCACCCGGATCGAGGAATACAGCAGCAATCCCTTTTTCAACGATCCGTTCTTCAGCCGCTTTTTCCCGAACAACATCTACAAAAAACGCATCCAGAGCCTCGGCAGCGGCGTGATCATCTCGGAAGACGGGTATATCGTTACGAACGCCCATGTCCTGGGGGACAATGCCGTGGAGATCTATGTGACCCTCAGCGGGGGCAAACGCTGCCGGGCGGAACTGATCGGCACCGACCCGCTGACCGATATCGCCCTGCTGAAAATTGACCGCAAAGAGCTTCCCTATATCGAGATGGGTGACAGCGACGCCATTATCATCGGCGAATGGGTGGTCGCGCTGGGAAATCCTTTCGGCCTTTTCAACGTCAGCAACAAGCCCATCGCGACCGTCGGCATCATTAGCAGTATGAACATGAATTTCGGGGAGACCCGCGACGGACATGTCTATCAGGACATGATCCAGACCGACGCCAGCATTAACAGCGGAAACAGCGGCGGAGCGCTGGTGAATATGGACGGGGAACTGATCGGCATCAACACCTTTATCTTTACCGGGAATGACTACAATGCCAGCGGTTCCATCGGGATCGGCTTTGCCATTCCCATCAACCGGGTCCGCGGAATCGTGGAGGAACTGAAGGAGCAGGGAGAGATCGAAAGGAACTGGGATCTCGGGATCTCCGGCCAGCCGCTGACGTCTTCCATCGTGAATTACTATCAGCTGGACACCGACCACGGCATTATCATCATTGACGTCCGGGAAGGCGAAGCGGGATATAAAGCCGGCCTGAAGATCGGGGATATCATCCTTTCCATTAACGACCAGGAGGTCCTGCGAAACCGGGACGTCGTTGACATTATCAACAATTCCTACCTGAAGGTCGGGGACTCCATCAGCGCCCGGATCTACCGCGACGGAGAGGAATTGTCCGTCAAAATCCCCCTGGAGAATTAACATGTAAATGTTGAATCGTTAATTTGTTAATTTGTTGATTTGTTAATTTGTTGTTGAATCGTTGAATCGTTGAGTTGTTGAGTTGTTGAGACGAAAGGACGAAGCAATG
>JAGYLW010000056.1 GCA_018400915.1 Fidelibacterota bacterium | reverse complement strand
GGCCAGGAGCGGCTGGCACACTTAAAAAAAGCGACAGCGCGTTTTCGTGAAGGACTGACGGAAGCCGGATTCGAGACCATTGCGGGGGAACATCCGGTGGTGCCGCTCATGGTGCGCGATACGCAAAAGACTGCGGACCTTGTGGATCATCTGCATAAAGAAGGGATCCTGGCGACGGGGCTGAATTTTCCGGTGGTCCCCAAAGGCGAAGAAGAGATCCGCTTTCAGGTCTGCGCCGATCACACTTTGGCAGATATTGACCATGTTCTGGATGTGTTAAAAAAATACACGGAGCAATAGCATTATGATCGAATATTCTGACACAATGATCCGTGAACGATATCCGCGAGATTATTCCGCCGTACGTAAAGAAGCGGAATCAGCACTGAAGACCCTCGTTGCCCGGAACGGGACGGGCAGTGATCTTCTCGGGTGGCTCGATCTCCCCGATACCTCTCCCGAAGCCCTGAATTCCCTGCTGGACACTGCAAAAGCAATCCGGGATTCCGGAGACCTGCTTGTCTGCATCGGGATCGGCGGTTCCTACCTGGGAGCAAGAGCGTTCATCCATGCGCTTTTCGGAGATCGTCACCGGGTGCGTTTTATAGGCCATCATCTTTCACCGCTTGCATGGAGTGCATTGCTGGAGGAACTTGAAACAAGGGATTTTTATCTCAATGTGATCTCAAAATCCGGTACCACCACAGAGCCGGGGATCGCATTCAGGATCCTGCGTGAATTCGCGGAGAAAAAATACGGGAACACAACGAATGAACGTATTATTGCGACGACCGATGCGGAAAGCGGCGCCCTTTGCGATCTGGCAAAGAAGAAAGGCTACCGCCGTTTTATCATACCACGTGATGTTGGCGGCCGTTTTTCGGTGCTTACTCCCGTCGGCCTGCTGCCGATCTTTGCGGCCGGAGCGGATCCCGACCAGCTTATTCGCGGAGCTTCCGCCGGCTTCAAGGCATCCCTCTCCCTGAATGAGAGAAATCCCGCCCTCAATTATGCCGCAGGCAGGACTTGCTGTTACCGCAAAGGGAAGGCGATCGAAGTGCTTGCTTCCTTTGAGCCCCGCATGCACTATTTTTCCGAGTGGTGGAAACAGCTGTACGGTGAAAGTGAAGGAAAGAACGGCAAAGGCATCTTTCCCGCTTCCGTCGATTTTACCACCGATCTTCACAGCATGGGGCAATGGATCCAGGACGGCGTCCGGAACCTCTTTGAGACCTTTGTCATGATCGATCACTATCAGAGGGATATCAATATACCGAAGGACCAGGATAACCTCGATAATCTGAACTACCTGGCCGACCAGCCCCTGGGATATGTGAACCGGAAGGCTTTTGAAGGGACAAGGAAGGCCCATGAGGACGGTGGGGTTCCGACGAGCGTATTTCATCTTGACTATCTTGATGAGGAGCATCTGGCAAAGCTTACGGTGATCTTCGAGATTGCCGTTGCCTTATCGGCTTATATGCTCGGCGTGAATCCTTTTGATCAGCCGGGTGTGGAGGCATACAAACAAAACATGTTCGCTTTACTGGGAAAACCGGGGAAGTGATCGACGGGAGCCGGAATGTATAGAACAAGATGCGCCATTGTTATACTCCTTATCGCTTTTTCCTCTGTTCGCTCCGCGGAAACGGTATCGCTTGTGCATTACCCATGGGTAAAAGTACATTATGAGGGAAAGGCCGGGGTGTTCAACCGGAGCTGCGGGCAGCTCCCGGAAAAGGATCCCTTCCATGCGTCACAGGGTGACCGTGCAACAATGATCAAGGTCATGGACTATGTCCCCGACAGCACGCGGGCCGAAAGCTATTCCATCCTTTTCAGCATGGGCGAGAGTGCCGACCCGCACTTTCTGTTTTTCCCCGGCGGTGAAACCGGAACGGCGGCTTTCAGTATTCCCGCCGATCATCTTCATCTGAAGGGGAACGGGGTGATCATCGCGAAGGGTTCCGTCAATGAAATGTTCACCGTAAACCGTAAATACCTGCTGGAGAACGGAAGGGTCCGGGAGATCGAACAGCCCTTCTATGCCGTCAATCTGCAGAGCCGGGCATTGGAGTCCTTTCCGGTCTACCGCAGCCGGCGGCTCCGGCATACGGTCACTACGGTGTCCGCCGGAGAAAACGTCAACGTACTTCTGACGGAATTCAGGGACGATTACCGTTATTATCTTCTCCGGAGCGAAAGCGGCCTCTGCGGATGGATTAAAGTAAAAAAAGGCGTATGGATCAACGATACGCCGATCAAAGACCTTTATTTTCATGGTGACTGATGAGCTTTTTTGAGATCCTCATGCTGATATGCTTCGGGGCCGCCTGGCCGTTTTCCATCTACAGGTCCTGGGTGTCGCGCTCCACAAAGGGGAAAAGCCTTCTCTTTATGATCATCGTCATGTGCGGATATCTGGCCGGGGTTTTTCACAAATTCATGTACCATTTTGACCCCGTGATCTTCCTGTACGCCCTGAATTTTCTTATGGTCGGTGCTGATGTGCTTCTGTATTTCCGGAACCGGCGTTATGAAAGGACGGCGAACGGGCCGTTACGGGAAAAGGATGTCCGTAGGTAAGGTATGGTGTAAATCCTTTTCAAATCATGGTCCGGTTGCTTATATTATATTAAAAAAGGGAGGTACATGGATCTGCAACAGGAGCACAGCATTGAGGAGCTTGAAGAACAGTTGAGGTCCTATCGGGAAGAACGGGAGCGCATCAAACAGTTTCTGGGACAGATCGGCGGGAAATCCGATCTCAGGCATGATAAGATCGTCAATGTCATCTTTTTTATCCTGATCGTCCTGCTGCTCGCCTTTGACATTGCGCGGCACGCATTGAGCATCCATATTCCCCTGCCGCCCCTGATCTCGATCGAGATCGGCATTTTGCTTATTTCCATAAAGATCATCTGGATGATGAGCCGGCAGAGGAAGGTCAATCATTTTCAGTTCTGGATCCTCAATTCCATTGAGTTCCGTATCAATAACGTCTCCCGGCAGCTTAACGCACTGGAGAGTGTCATTGAAGAAGAAGGCAAATGACACGGGAAATTCCCCATAATCCCGGAACAAGCAAAAAAAAACATATTTTCTTTTTGAAAATTGTCTTATAATCATAAAAAGCCGGTAAAAAATTGGACGGTTCAATAAAAAAATCTCTCAGTCTTCTGGATGTGTTCGCCATTTCTTCAGGCGCGATGATCAGTTCCGGCATCTTTGTACTGCCGGGCATTGCCTTTGCCAAATCGGGCCCCGCGATGATCCTGGCCTACATTCTGGCCGCCGTGCTTATCATTCCCACCATGCTGGCAAAGGCGGAACTCTCTACCGCAATGCCGAAGGCCGGAGGCACTTATTTTTTCATTGACCGCAGCCTGGGACCCCTCCTCGGGGTGTTCGGAGGATTCGCGAACTGGTTCTCACTGAGCTTTAAAAGTGCTTTCGCTTTGGTGGGCTTCGGGTCCTTTGCCATTCTGATAAATCCGGACATCAGCCCGGCGGAGGTGAAAGCGGTTGCCGTCGGGATCTGCATTCTGTTCACGATCACCAATATTTTTAGCGTGAAAATGACCGGTAATATCCAGGTAGCGCTGGTGATCTTCCTGATAAGCATTATCACCTTATATGTCGCACGGGGCTTTGTCTCCACAAAACCGGAATATTATACGCCTTTTATGCCGGAGGGCTTCCTGTCGGTCGTCTCCACGGCGGGACTGGTCTTCGTTTCTTTCGGGGGGCTGACAAAGATCGCAAGTATTGCCGAAGAAATTGAAAACCCGGGCCGGAATATTCCTCTCGGCATGATGCTTTCCTTTTTCTTTGTGACACTGCTGTATGTGCTTGCCGTCGGCGTCACCATCGGCGTGGTGCCTGCCGAACAGCTCTCCGGATCGACTATCCCGCTTTCTATCGGAGCCAGGCAGCTGACGGGGAATATCGGTATGATCGTGCTGAGCATTGCGGCTATCGCCGCCTTTATCACGACCGCAAATGCGGGCATCCTTTCCGCCTCGCGGACGCCTCTGGCCATGAGCAGGGACCGGCTCATGCCGAAATTTTTTTCCTCGGTGCACTCCCGCTTTCATACACCGGTAAGCTCAATACTGCTTACCAGTATCTTCATGATCATTGTCATCGTATTCCTGAATATCGAGAACCTGGTCAAAACGGCGTCAACTCTGATGATTCTCCTGTATATCATGAACAATGTCTCCGTGATCATGATGCGTGAGAGCAGGATACAGAACTACCGTCCCAAATTCAAACTTCCTTTGTACCCCTACCTGCCGGTCTTTGCCATCGTCTCCTATATTGTTCTGCTTTTCAACATGGGGGCGGTTCCTCTGCTGATCAGCGCCGCCTTCTTTTGTTCCGGACTGATCGTATATTTCCTGTACGCACGCAAACATATCAGCCGCACTTCCGCCCTGATGCATGTGATCGAACGGATCTCGGCCCGGGAGATCCGAAGCCCTTCCCTGGGCGAAGAACTCCGGGAGATCGTGATCAAACGCGACCGGATCATTGAGGACCGTTTTGACCGTCTGATCCGGCAGTGTGAGATCCTTGACATCCCCGGATCACCGGATATGGGAACCCTTATTCAGAAAATCGCGGGAATACTGTCCCGGCGGAGTTCCATTCCGGAAAAGACCCTGGTCGAGGCTTTCAGGGAACGTGAAAAACAGTCCGCCACCGTCATACGGCCGGGACTTGCCATACCGCATATTATCGTTCCGGGGGAAAAATGCTTTGATATCATGCCCGTGCGTTGCAGGGAAGGGGTGAAATATTCTGCGGTGGACGAACCCGTTCACACGTTGTTCGTGCTGATCGGCTCCCTCGATGAACGCAGCTATCATCTGCGCGCCCTGATGGCAATTGCGAACCTGGTCCAGGAAAGCGATTTTGAAAAGCGCTGGATGGAAGCCCGGAATACGGAGGAACTGCGGGATGTTATCCTTCTCTCGAGCAGGAAAAGGGATGCGTAGCGGGGAAGCGGGGAAGCCTGGAAGCCCGGAAGCCCGGAAGCTAAGATGCTAAGAAGCTAAGAAGATAAGAAGCGAAGAAGCCGGGAAGCGGGATGATCCTGTCTAAAGGGTAATCCGGTATATCCTGTGATCCTGTCTAAAGGGTAATCCGGCATATCCAATGATCCTGTCGGAAAGGTGATCCTGTCTGCAGCTCAGGTACCGAAATACCGGTCGCCGAAATCTCCAAGGCCGGGAACGATATATTTTTTTTCATTCAGGTGATCATCAATGGCGCTGGTGTAAATCTTTACGTCCGGGTGTTCCTGATTGATGCGCTTTATCCCTTCGGGAGCCGCGACGATGCAGGCAATGTAAATGCGTTTCGCGCCCTTTTCCTTTAAACGGAATATCGTATCGGAAACGGATCCCCCCGTTGCAAGCATCGGATCAAGCACCAGCACCAGCTTTGTTTCGATATGGTCGGGAAATTTTTTATAATATTCATGGGCGACCGCAGTCTCTTCGTCGCGCTCCAGTCCGATGAAACCCACGGGGGTCCAGGGAAGGAAGTCGCGGGCGGGGACCAGCATGGATATTCCGGCGCGCAAGACGGGGACGAAGACCATGGAACGGTAGATCTCAAATCCCTGTGCGCCGGCGACCGGGGTTTCGATATGCCGTTTCTTGATCTTGAAATTCCGGCCCGCTTCCATAATGATGATCTGGGAAACGATCGCCGTATGCCGGCGGAAGGTTTCGGTATCGGTCTGTTTGTCCCGCAAGATGGTGAGCGAATGCTTGGCAAGGGGATGATCGATCAGCTGAACATTATGCATGGGAGTCCTTTCATGTAAACAGGATGGACCGGGGTCAGGTGAGCGGGCTCATCCTCCGGAGAAAATTCACCGTTTCCGTGACGGCCTCGATGGTCTTTCCGATCTCTTCTTCCGTGGTTTCCCGTCCCAGGGAGAAACGGATGGAACTGTGCGCGACCGAGGGATCCACATCGAGCGCCGTGATGACATAGCTGGGTTCAAGGGATCCCGTTGAACAGGCGCTTCCGGTGGATACGGCAATGCCGTGCATGTCCAGCCGTAAAAGGATGGATTCTCCCTCAATGCCTTTAAAGGACATGTTGCTGATATTGCAGGCGCGCCTTTGTGTGTCACCGTTAATGATCACGCCGTCCAGATCGCTTTTGATCCCATCCTCCAGTTTATCACGAAGCATTTTGATACGTTTATTTCCTTCATCCATTTCAGCGCGGAGCTGCCGGAAGGCTTCTCCGATGGCAATGATGCCGATCGTGTTTTCCGTTCCGGCCCGCATGGATTTTTCCTGATGGCCGCCGGTGATAAGGGGACAGATCTTCTTTGCGCTCATCCTTTTAAAAAGCACACCGACACCTTTCGGGGCATAGATCTTGTGTCCGGACAGAGAAAGGAAATCCACCGGAAGTTTCTGAAGGTTGACGGGAAGCTTTCCGATCGCCTGCACGGCATCCGTATGTATGGCGATGTGGTGTTTCGCGGCGACGGCGGCGATCTCATCCACGGGCTGTATCGTGCCGATCTCATTGTTGACGTACATGACGGATATCATCACGGTATCCGGACGGATGGCGGCCTCCACATCCGCGGGATCGACAACGCCCTTTTTGTTTACTTTTACATACGTGACGTCCACGTGCTGCTGTTGCAGGCATTTGAGGGTGTTCATGACAGAGGGGTGTTCAATATTCGTGGTGATGATATGCCCGCGGCTTTCATTGCAGAACGCGCAGCAGGTGGTCGCGCTTTTCAATACGGTATTGTTCGCTTCCGAGGCGCCGGCGGTAAAGATGATCTCTTCCGGGCTGCAGTTGAAGAAGTCCGCCACTTCCCTGCGGCTTTGTTCAACATAGGCGCGGACCCGGCGGCCGCTTGCGTGCATTGAACTCGGGTTGCCGTAATATTCAAGGGATTCGATGATCTTTTCCTTGACTTTCGGATGCAGGGGAGTGGTCGCACTGTTGTCAAGATAAATCATGCGTGATCCGTATCCTTTTTATTGTTGCCGGTATAGATCTCTTCGGAGTAGTATTTGCCGGCATAGAAATTCACCAGCGTTTTCGCATCATCGACACACTGGCCGCAAACCGTGCCGATCTTTGTCCTTTCCTGGAGGGAGGAGAAGTCCTTTACGCCTTCCAGCACTTCCATGCGGATATCTTCTTCAGAGATATCCAGACAATTGCAGATGGTCCTTGACTTGTCGTCGTCGGGAATGCGGTCCTCCTGGCCGGTCTTGCGGTAGTAATCCTTGATCGCTTCTCGCAGAGCCTTGTCACCGAGGACGGAGCAGTGTATCTTGTTTGCGGGCAGGCCGCCGAGCTCATCGATGATCATTTCCGGAGTGATCTTCCAGGCTTCATCGAGGCGCATCCCGCCGTCACGGCTCACCATGACACTGAGCATGGACGTGGAACCGATCGCACTGGCGCAGCCAAAGGTCTGCCATTTCATTTCATCGATACGGTCGTCTTTGACTTTAATGAAAACCTTCATCATGTCGCCGCAGGCCGGAGATCCGACATACCCCACACCGTCTGCGTCATACTCCTTTTCATCGCTTTCCAGAATGTTCTGGGGATGAAAAAAATGCTCCTTGACCTTGTCCGAATAATTCCAGCCGCTTCCGTTCATCGAAGACTCCTTTTGGGTTTTATACGCCTCCGTATCCTTAAAAGTTAGCAATAAAATGCATGTTTACAAAAAGAAAAAGGTGTTCCACATCCGGGACGGGCCGCTTTTTATACATGCAGCATCACAAAAAAAACACCGCGTTGTGGATGAATGCAATGCGGCGGTCTTTCTATTTCGCAGGAAATCCCACCGTATGGCAGAGAATGATCTTTTGATGGTCTTCCAGCTCCATGGCTTTATGCAATGCCGCCTCATCGAACCAGCCGCGGACGACGCCTCCGAGGTCCTCGGAAGCGCAGAACAGATAAACGTTCTGAGAGATAAATCCCGCATTGGCATAACTGGAAGTCAGGCTGCCCTGTTTGTTTGTATCCGCCACAAAGATCAGGTTCAGGGGAGCGGAACCCGCGAAATCCTGTTTTCCCGTTTCCGCTCTGATGTCTTCACCGCTGAGTTTTATCAGTCCGTGCGCCCCGGCGTCGTAGAGGTACAGACCGTCTGCAACAGCGAGATAGACCGAGATCTCCTGCCGGTTCATTGAAGAGGGGGCGGTCCGTTTTTTCTCATCCTCCCGGTTGTAACCCCAGGCCGCCCAGAGCAGGTTGGAGAGCAGCTGCTCCGGGATCGCCTTGTCCCGGTAATCCCGTATGCTCTTCCGCCGGTCCAGGGCTTTCATGAGTGGCATGCCGCCTTTGCGTTCCGGTGCCGGCAGGGGGATGAGGTCTGAATCTGTGCCGGCGTGAAGGGTCTGCTGTGAAAGACTTGTCATAAGGATCACTCCGATCATGAATAAGGTGATGTGTTTTTTCATACGCTTCCGCCTTCCTTTTTTTAAAATATAACAGATAATTGTTCTATGCGCAACAGATCAACGTTCTGCCCGCCTTTTCACGGAAAAAGGGCGGTATGCACGGGCTTCGCGGATCCGTCCCGCGGTAAATGCGCGCCATGATTCACGGGCTTTAGGCGTCGTTCCGGTTTTTTTCCTTGGCCGCCTGTCCGGAAATAATTATTTTATCGGCAGGAGGGGCCAGTCATTACACAGTGAGGGATCTATGGTAACGACAATGCTTTGGGTGGTTTTTTTCCTGGCCTGTCCGGCGCTGATACTCCGGCTTTGTGCAAAGCATTCCTTCCTTGACAGTATCGGGGGAATTGTGATCTGCTACGTGGTCGGACTGATCGTCGGCAATGCAGGGGTATTTCCCGATAATATCGCCGATGTGCAGGATACGATGAATATGCTGGTCATCCCGCTTGCCCTGCCCCTGATCTTTTTCTCCATGGATCTCCGCGCATGGTCAAAACAGGCCTTTACAGCGGCGAAGGCCTTTACGGCCGCCCTGGTCTCCGTTTTCATCGCTTCGGCGATCGTCTTTTTTTTCTTTGCACCGCATCTTGGCGCCGAAGGCTGGAAAATGGCCGGCATGCTGATCGGGTGCTATACCGGAGGGACGCCCAATCTTGCTGCGATCGGAACGGGACTGGAAATAAGTTCTTCCAGTTATATTGCCGTCCACGCCTCCGATGTACTGGTGGGAGGTGTCCTGTTCCTTCTGATCCTGTCGATTATCCCCCGGATACTGAAAAAGGTCCTCCCGCGTTATCTGCAGCTTTCCGTATCCGCGAACGAGAACAATGCCAGACAGCTTGATCATTTTGAACCGTATTTCAGGGGATTCAGAAGGAAAGATCTCCTGCCCCTCCTGGCTTCCTTCGGACTTTCGCTGATCATTTTTGCCGTCGGCGGCGGTGCCAGCCTGCTGGTCCCCGAAGGGATATCCTCCGTTGTTGCCATCCTCATTATCACCACCCTGGGAGTTCTGGCCTCCATGATCCCGAAGATCCGGAATATCAGGATGACCTTTCAGCTGGGACATTATTTTTTGCTTGTGTTCGCACTGGTGGTAAGCTCCATGGCGAATATCCGGGAGCTGATCGGCACGGCCCCGATGATCATCCTGTACATCGCATCCATGTTGCTGCTCGCCTTTCTTGTCCATACCCTTCTCTCGAAGCTGATGAAGATCGATGCCGACACCCATCTGGTGACGATGACGGCGCTGGTCTATTCTCCGCCCTTTGTCCCCGTGGTTGCCGCCGTCCTGAAGAATAAGCAGGTCATCATGAGCGGCATGCTTGCAGGGATCGCCGGCTGGATCATCGGAAACTATGCCGGCATTGGTTTCGCTTATCTCATGCGCGGCCTGCTCGGCGGATAGCATATGTTTCTGAGAGTTCCTTAACGACGAATTACACGCCTGTCCCGATGAATATCGGGGAATTACATGAATTATTTTCTGTTTTACTGTGTAAATCCGCGGAATCCGTGATTAAAAAATAAATTCCCCCGCTTCTTGACTTGCGGACTCGGACATCCCGTGACGGGGAAAGAAAGTTTTTGAAATCCTGCTTTTTTCGTGTAATTTACCAGCAAATCAGAACGGGAGTCATATGCGCATAAAACGGGATCATTACTGTGGTAATTTGAGAA
>JAGYLW010000055.1 GCA_018400915.1 Fidelibacterota bacterium | reverse complement strand
GCTGATGACGAGGCGCGCCTTTTCGGAAATGCGGAAATGCCTTCCGATACGAAGCAGCGGAACATCCTTGCGGGGAAAATGCTCCTTGCCGTACATGTCCAGCAGGTCCCTGAAGCGTTCGCTGAATTCCCTGTTGGTCAGGAAGCAGTTCCCTCCGGCTTCAACGGGGAGGTGATCCACTCCCAGTTCCTTTGCCAGTTCAAGCTGAGGGCGGCGTCCGCGCCCGCGGAACCCTTTGAGTGCGGAACGGTCCACCATTCCCTCTTTCTCCGGCAGTGTCGGCGTCAGGCATTTTGCCGACAGGGGACGGAGCAAACGTCCTTCGATTCCGCTGTCCCTGAGGGCGATCTTCATCTGATGGGCAAGCTGGCTTTTGGGCCGCTGGCCCACGACCTCCCCGGTGATCACAAAATCGGCGCCCTCCTCTTTCATCACCGCCGCGGCGACACGGATCATATGCAAATGACAGTCCAGGCAGGGATTCATGAACTTGCCGTATCCGTATTCCGGCCGGAGGAGCGTTTCCCAGTATGCATCATGAATATCTTCAATGCGAAGCGGGATATCCAGGCCTTTCGCGATCCTCTCCATCTTGCCGTTATCTCCGGACATATGGTCGGTAAAACCCGTCAGCACCAGCAGTCCCTTTACGTCGATATGCTGTTGTTTTATCAGTGCAACGGCAAGGACCGAATCAAGCCCTCCCGATAATAATGCTATTGCCTTTCCCTTTTTTCCCATGGTTTCGCTTTTTCTTCAACGGGGGTTTTCCGTAGCAGTTCGATCCGGTATCCGTTCGACCGGAAATGATCTTCGATGCATTCCTGATGCGTCCTGTAGCGGTCGTACTGTATGATCACGACATCGGAGTCGGGATAGGAAGCGAACATTTCCGTGCCGCTATCCGACAGTATCAGGGATTTCAGTGAATCCAGGCCGATGGAGCCGTCTTCACGGTGGAAACGGTACACCAGCTCATTATGATGCGATGCGCCGCAGGCGTAAAGCAGTACCAGCAGCAGGCATGTTCCCGCGATGTTCATCCGCTTCCTCATGCCCAAGTATAAGGAATTTTATTGAAAAATGTTTCCTTTATTGCAAAAATCCTGTGATTCCCCGCCCTCCGGGTGCGCCGGCTGTTAAGCATTTTGAAAAGGCAGGGGAAAAGCTTAGATTTGAAACGGGATGCGCTGCCGCATCGCCAAGCGAAAACCTCTGACGGTGTAAGGGTCTTATGAAAAATATCCCGCTCATGCTCAATCACTGCTCGGAATTATATTCCCTCTGGTCCGGACAGAACGCCGGACGGCCGCCTGCGGACCGGATCATGAAAAGCTATTTCCGCAGTCGTCATTATCTGGGGGCCGGGGACCGCCGCTTTATCGGGTACCTGTTTTATGACATGATCCGGAACCTGCGTCTCTACCGGTGGCAGATACGGAATACCCGGGACATGAAGAGTGAGAACATCCCTCCGGCACTGCTGACCGTGCACGCTTATAAGCACCGTTATCCGGAGGAAAGCAAGACGGTCCGTTTCAGGCTGGAGGACAGGATCTCCCGGTATTTCCGGGAATATTCCCCGGCGGACATCTTTCCGGACCATCCTGCGGTCCGTTGGTCCGTTCCCGAATTATTGTGGGAAAAACTGAACAATTCCTGTCCGCCGGAAGCGCTGAACCGCTGCCTTGAAACGCTGCTCCGGCGGCCGGAGGTGCATCTCCGTGTGAACACCCTGAAAACCCGTCTCCCGGATCTCCTGCGTGAGATGCGGGACGTGCCTGTCAGCAAAGGAAAGATCTCCCCGGCCGCCCTTCGACTGAACAAGCACACGGACCTGACCCGGCATCCGCTTTTCCGGCGGGGAATGTTTGAATTCCAGGACGAAAGCAGTCAGCTTGTCGCCTATGCCTGCGATCCGCAGAGCAATGACCTCGTCGTCGATCTCTGTGCCGGCGGAGGGGGGAAAACGCTGCATCTTGCCGCACTGATGCAGAACAAAGGGACCCTGATCGCGACGGACCGCGATCCCGGGCGCCTCCGGGACCTGAAACCCCGGGCAAAGCGCGCGGGCGCAAGCAATATCCGTGTCACCGCCCTCCGGGACCTCAGGCACTTCCGGGACAGGGCGGACATCCTTCTGATCGATGCTCCCTGCAGCGGTTCGGGCGTGTACCGGCGGAATCCGGATGCAAAATGGGAACTGACGAATGAGATGCTGGATCTGCGTATCAGCACGCAGAAAAGGCTGCTTGACGAATATGCAGGGCTTCTGAAGAAAGGCGGCCGCCTGATCTATGCCACCTGTTCCCTTCTTCCGGATGAAAATGCAATGCAGATCGACGGTTTTCTGCAACGGCATCCCGGGTTTGCACCCGCACCCCTCCGCGATGCATTTGCAAAACATTCTGTCGACATTCCGCCATCCCCTGCGGGCCACATGCTGACGATCCTTCCTCAGGACTATGACAGCGACGGTTTCTTCATTGCCGCACTGCGGAGAAAATAAACACATCTTTCCCACCGCCTGCTCTGCAGACTGTCCGCCAAAAAACCCGGATATGAAAAAAGCCCTCTTTTTACAGAGGGCTTGATATCTGCGAATGAAGTTTTCCTACTTCACCAGCAGCATTTTCTGGCTGTCCGTACTGCCGCTGATATCCGAACGTAAAATATAGACCCCGCTGCTGAGGTCTCCGCAATGGACGGGGATCTCATAATGTCCCGGAGCATAGGTTCCGCCGGCAATGTCGCGGACGCATTTCCCGGACATGTCGTAGAGCCTGATGCTGACCTCACGGCTGCTGCGGAGTTCAAAGGGCACGACGAAACTCGGGTTGAAGGGGTTCGGATAACTGCTTTTTACGGCATCATCCGCGCCGGCGATAACGGGATCCTCATAAAGGGTATGGACGTTGCCCCAGACATCCTCATACTCCAGCCGGTAGCTGTAGCCGAAACCCGGGACGGCGCTCTGGTCGGTATACGCGTATTTCTGCACTCCGTTTGCGCCGGGGGTTGCCGCCAGGGTATTGTCATCAAGATAACTTGCCACCTCTTCGTAGGCGGAACCGTTCTCGCTGCGTTGCAGAATATAACCGGCGACATGCATTTCATTCATGGTGAACCATTCTATGATCATTTCATCCTTTTTCCAGTCCGCAGCAAACTTCTTCAGTTCGGCACAGGCCTCGCCGGGGAATGTGATGCTGACAGGCTCAACGGCTTCCGAAATATCCAGGCCTCCGGAAAAGTTTTCAATCCAGTAATTGTAATAGAGGTTCTCCGTTCCGGGGATATCACCGGGGAACAGTACGGACCCGGAACCTTCGGCAGCCGCTTCGATGCGGACATGCAGGAGGTCCGACGGATTTAACGGGTCGGTGGAGATCACATCGTACTGGGAATCCGGTCCTGTCAAACCGAGAGAACTTGCCTCAAAGGTGACGGCGAAACAGTTATAGCGCGTATCGTTCGTGTTAATGATATCATAGAGCTCGATCACCACATCATCCTGATAACCGTAAGTGTCAAGCAAGCCTGATCTTTCGACCTGCACCCTGCTGCTGTATACGACGCTTTCCCCGAACAAAGCGACGGGGTATTCCACATAGGCCATGCCCGAACCGAGAATTTCACTGCCTTCGGACAGCCAGGCCTGCACGTCAAATTCATAATAGGTCGTATTGTCTTCCGTCACTGTATTGCCGTTTGCATAAACGAGATGTACCGTGCCTTCGGCTGCAAAAGCGGAAGCTGCATAAAAGCAAATCAGTATTGAAATGATTATCAATTTTTTCATTGAGATCCCTTCCTTTTCTTCCTTTATCCGGTTAACAGTTCCTTTACCTTTTCTTTACTTAGAACATATAATATATATTACTGTTATGCAACTCATTATCATATTTTATTTAAATTATTTTCACCTATATGAAAACGGCACGTGTTTACGTGCCGTTTTCCGCTGCTCTCTCTCTAACAATTATTTAACAAGGAGCATTTTCTGTACCGAGCGTTGCCCGCCCGTATTGGTCATCAGGAGATAGACGCCGCTGCCGAGGTGGTCGCAGCTGACCTTGATATTGTATTCTCCGGCCGGATATTCACCGGCGGCCACGGTATTTACCAGCTTGCCGGACATGTCATAGAGCCGGATATCAATGTTCCGCGTGTCCGTCAGCCTGAAAGGTACCGTGAACTTCGGATTGAAGGGATTCGGATAGCTGGCCTCCAGCGTGAAACCGGCAAGTTCCATGACCTTTTTGCGGCCCTTCCCGGGATGGACGATCCTTTCATCAGCTTCCTCTGCCGACGGAACGGAGGTCTGATCCAGTACAAGGACATTCCCGTAGATATCCACCGCTGCAAGGCGGTAATCATAGTTTACATCCGACGCGACGCCTTCGTCGTCATAGGCATAGCGGATGCGTTTTGTCGAGGCGGTCTCACCTTCAAGCGAAGGATCATCTTCATAGCTGACGATCGGGTGATAATCGCTCCCGGCATCCGAACGCTCAATGACGTAGCCGGCGATATCGGTCTCGGAAGTGCTGGTCCACTTGAGCTCCACAACGGATTTCTTCAGCTTGCTGCTGAAGTCTGCAAGCACCACGGCACCTTCCTGTGCGGGATCATCAATGGGGTCTTCCGGAGGATCACTGCTGAAGCTTACTTCGACGGGTTCATTTGCCGCACTGATGTCCAGGCCGCCGCTGAATGTTTCACCTTCATAATCGTAATACAACCGGTCCGTGCCGGGGATATCTCCGGGGAAACGGACGCTTCCCGTTCCTTCGGCGGAAACTTCCATGGTCACGTGCAGAAGGTCGGAAGGTTCGGCGGGATCGGTGGAAACGTTTTCATAGTACTGCTTCATGTCCGTATTTGAATAACTGGACGCAAAGGTAACCGCAAATACATCCGCCCGGGTGTCGGTGACATTGACAATATAATAGAGGTTTCCGCCCGCGAGCGGATCCGTGCCCGAAAGGACCCCCCTTTTTTCAACACTGACTTTCCCGTCCATCGCCACCACGTCATTAAAAATACCGACCGGATATTCGACATAGACCATACCGTCACTGAGGACATCCGATCCGTCGCTCATCCATGCCTGCACATCGAAGGCGAAATAGGTTTTTTCATTTTCGGCATACACGCTGCCGTTGCTGAACACCAGATTCACCGTTCCGTTTTCCGCCAGGCCGAAAACAAACAAAAAACTCAATACGAAAAGTATAGCAATCTTCTTCATTGCTCTCTCCTTTCTCTGTGCAGAAAAAAATCTCTCTCTCACCGCAGGTTCACTCTCTCATTTGAAATAACTCTCTCAAACTCTCAACAGCATTATAATCAATCATTGTGCAACTTGCAATAGCACGGGATATGAATTGATCCAATGTTAATATTATGCATTCGGATAGTTTTAAAATACAGGCTTTAACAACTTTATTAAGGGAATATTAAGCAATTGCTTAAAAGGGTTTAACAATCACCGCCGAGTTTGTACAATTATTGAGGAAAGTGCCGTATTCTGAATATTCTCTTAAGTTGCACAGGCATAATATCTATTTGCCTTAATTAAATGCCTGTTTATTTTATTCATACTTCAATCTTGCCGTAAAATGCCGTAATACGGGGGGTTCGTATTCAAAAACGAGTCCGCGGAGTGTCTCCCGTTTTTCATACACCGCCCGGACCGCATCGGCCACAAGCTCCAGGTGGGCATAGGTGTAGCTCCTCCTCGGGAGGGACAGCCGCATCCATTCAAAGGGGCTTTCAATATTTTCCCCGCTTTCGGGGTCCCGGCCGATCAGCAGGGAACCCACTTCCACGCCCCGCACGCCGGCTTCGAGATACAGGGCGTTGCATACCGCCTGCGCGGGGAACCTGTCGTAGGGAATATGCGGACAAATGCGCTTGCAGTCCACGAACACCGCATGACCGCCGGCGGGATACTGTACCGGGATGCCCGCATCCCGGAGATGTTCCGTCAGGTAACGGACCTGATCGAGGCGGTGCTCCAGATAATCGGGCTCAAGGCCTTCCTGCAACCCGACCGCAACAGCTTCGAGGTCCCTGCCGGCAAGGCCTCCGTAGGTCGGGAAACCCTCATACGCCACCGTCCGGACCTGGCAGGACCGGAAAAGTTCCTCATTGTCCCTGATCGCGATGAATCCGCCGATGTTCACAAGCCCGTCTTTTTTCGCGCTCATCAAAAAGATATCGGCGCAGCCGAACATTTCCCGGGCGATCTCCCGGATGCTCATATGACGGAAGGCACTTTCCCGCTGTTTGATGAACGCGGCATTTTCGGCGTAACGCGCTCCGTCAATGATCAGGGGGATATGATGTGCTTTCGCCAGATCACGGACGGCCCGGAGATTTTCCATGCTTACCGGCTGGCCACCGGCCGAATTGTTGGTGACCGTCATAATGATGCCGGCGACATTGGACGCACCGTACTTTTTTATATGCTCACGGCACCGGTCCACGTCCATATTCCCTTTGAAAGGATGGTATTCGTCGATGTGAAAACATGCCCCGGTCACACAGTCGACAGCGTGCGCTCCCGCAAGTTCCACATGCGCACGGGTGGTGTCGAAATGCATATTGCTGATGAACACCATTCCCTTCCGTTTCGTCAGAACGGGCAGTAGCACCTGCTCCGCCCCGCGGCCCTGGTGCACCGGGATCACGTACGCATAACCGCAAATATCCCTGACGCTTTTTTCAAAACGGTAAAAGCTCCTGCTGCCGGCGTATGCTTCATCGCCCTGCATCATGGCGGACCACTGGAAATGGCTCATGGCACCGGTCCCGCTGTCCGTAAGCAAATCGATATATACGGCATCGGAGGGAAGCAGGAAAAGATTATTGTGCGCATCGGAAAGATATTTTTCACGCTCCTGCCTTGTGCTCCGTTTTATGGGTTCCACCATCTTGATGCGGTACGGCGGTGCACAATATTTATCCATCAGAACCTCCCAGTATTAAAGGATCGTCATTCCGGCGCTGTCCCGGGGCATCCGTTCCGGTTTCCGGCCGGCCATCATCCGCTTTCTTCTTCCTCAGAGGCTTTTTTTCTTTTCTCCCTGATCGAATCCCAGAAAAAGGCGTAAAAGAGCAGAAGGACCATGCCGCTGATCACCAGGACCTTTTTCCAGGTCTTGTCCCACAGCAGGAACTGAACGGCGGTCGGTTTGCCTTTGATATACTTGTAGGGCACAAACCCCCAGAAACGGCTGTCGGCGCTGTTATCGCGGTTATCGCCCATCATAAAATAGTAATCCTGCCGCACGTTATAGCTCCGCCTGCGCTCGCCGTCGATATACCAGTTGCCGAACTGGTAACTGACTTCCCGCTCCTCCAGCCTCAGGATATTGTACGCATATTCCGGGATCGCGGTGTCGAGATCGATGACGTCCCCCTTCTTCGGGACGTAAAGCGGACGATACTGGTCCGGATTCCCGTGGCCCGGCGGCCAGATGTTAGGGTGCACATAATCCCGCGAACGGATATAATTGTAATTAATGTTCGCCTCCGGCGGGTCCTCAAAACGTTCGCCGTCTACATAGACTTTCTTGTCCCTGATCTCGACCGTCGACCCCGGCGTGCCGATACAGCGCTTCACATAGTCGAACATCCGGTTCTGGGGATATTCAAAGATCACGATATCTCCCGTTTGCGGTTTTCTTATCGCGGGAAGCTTGGTGTGCGGCAGCATGAAACCGATCTGTGTGAAGGGGATCGCCACCTTGTGGGGTGTCTGCGCACCGTAATAGAACTGGTTGCCGATCACAAAGGTCCCCGTCATCATGGTGTTTTCCATGGAGCCCGTGGGAATGATGTAGTTGCAGAAGATCATGGTGCGGATTACCCATACGGCCAGGATAATGACGGTCCACGACTTCACTTCATAAACGACCTTTGCTTTCCGGGTGGCGAATTTGCGTTTCCCTTTTTTACGCTTCGGAGGCGCTTCCGTATTCCGAGATACCTCTTGCTCTTTCATGCATGCCCTTTTATATGATGTTCTTGTAATGCTCTATATGCGGCTTGTACAGATCCCTGCCGGATACGGTGACCGCATCAAATCTAACATTATATTCTGAAATATTCAAATTATAAAAATAGTGCTCTGCCGCTTTCATCATTTTCCGTATTTTGGTTTCACCGACCCGTTCGGCGGTTGCATATTCGCTTTCCCCGCAGCTTGTCTTCACCTCGACCATGATAAACTGATCCCCTTCCCGCATGACGATATCGATCTCACCGTACTTCCATCCGTAATAATTCCTGCAACAAAAATGATAGCCCTTCAGGATCAGGTAATAGATCGCCCAGTTCTCGCCCCAGCGCCCGAGGATCTTTTTACCGGGCTGCCCGGGAAATCCCATCGTTTTCATGGGAGCGAACCCGCAGCGGTGGAGCGGTGTGGGAAGGCAGCTCTGAATGGCCCGGAGATGCATCGCGGTCCCGTATCCCTTGTGCTTTTCAAAGCCGTATTCCGGATAGATCTCCGCCCAGCGCCGCATGATCCGGTCACGGCTCACCTTTGCCAGGATCGAAGCCGCCGCCACCGAAAAGGAGATGCCGTCACCGCCGGTCAGCGGGTGCCCGCGTGCCTCCAGTCCCGGAGGAACATAAGTTCCGTCAATGAGAATATGCGCATCTCCGATGCCGGTCTTTTCCACGGCACGCCGCATAGCGCTGAGGGAGGCCTGCAGGATGTTCATCCTGTTGACCGCCTGCACCCCCATGGAATACACCGCCCAGCTTTCCGCATTCTCAATGATCCATTCGTAGGCGGTCTCCCGCTGTTTTTCGCTTAATCTTTTTGAATCGCGGATCAGCTCTGAACGGCACTCCGGAGGAAATACGACCGCTGCAGCGGTTACCGGGCCGGCAAGGGGACCGCGGCCCGCTTCATCCACCCCCATGATCTTCCCGTATTGTTCACGGTATCTCTGATCGGCTTCGTACAGGGAATAGGTGTTAAGTTCCATGATCGCTTACTTTTTCAGGACCGTCCCCTTCTCCGCTTCCTCTTTTTCCTTTTTTCCTGCTTTCTTTTTCAGGGAAGATGAGGGTTCCGGTTCTTCCTCATTTGCCTTTTTCTTCACCTTCCTGTCATCGCCGGAGTTGTCGTTATCGCCGCTGCTTTTTTTATCTTCGGCCTTTTGCTTATACCGGACCTTGTCCGGATCGGGTTCCTTTTCCTTTTCCCGGTCCTTTTTGCCGACGCTTTCTATTCCGTCATCTTTTTTGGAAGGCTTTTTGACAGATTCCTGATCCTCATCGTCCTCCGTGTCGTCATCGTCACGCCTTGACGGCCTTTCGCCCCACCGGTCCCGGTAAAAAGGATGGTACGGACGGCGGGACCCCGGATGCCGGATCATGTGAACGCCCGGATATTCAACATGGAGGGTGGCGGCATAGACCACGCGCCCCGTACCGGTCTCAAAACAGCGTACAGAGACCCTTTCATCCCATTCTCCGCGGATGATGCGTCCGGTGAGTACATAGTCCGCATGCACCAGTCTCGATGCCATATATCCCCTCTCCCTGATCAGGTCCCGGTGGAACAATTGCCGTTCACGCACCATCTCGTAAAGGGTCTCCCGCTTTACCACGACGGGATTCCGGTACCTTGACAGTGCAAAGGCCACTTCATCGGCAAAATACATTCCCCGGTTCAGGGGATCACCGTATTCATCCGTAAAATTCAGTACCGCGATCGTACGATATTCCGAGCGGCGGAACTGACGCGCAATTTTCCTTGCGATATAGCGTGCTGCATCCTCCGGGTCATCCACGTAGGTATAGGGCTCGGTATTCTGAAAATACCGGTCGTATTCATAATGGGTGTAGCGGGTCGTGCTGCAGCTCAGCAGTAAAAGAACGGATACGAATAAAACGCATGCTTTCTTCATTTTTCCAACTCCTTTGTCATGCTTGAAAAATATAAGCAAAAGGCGGTCAACTTGGAAGCATTATTCTTTCCGTATCATACGCCTGCCAAAGATCACATAATGTTCCGCCCTGTACAATACGGCATCCGTATCGATCTGCCGGCCCCGGCCGATGGAGATGCCGCCGCCGGGAAGCGGAATGCGAACGGACAGTTCCTGCTCCCCCGTTCTGACATCGATCCTTTTGCCTCCCAT
>JAGYLW010000054.1 GCA_018400915.1 Fidelibacterota bacterium | reverse complement strand
AAGTTCGGGATGACGCGTCAGCGTGTGTTCGGGATGACGATGTACATTGCATCGCTTCGTCTTAACAAATTAACAAATTAACAAATTAACAAATTAACTTTCTTCCGCCCTTCGACAAGCTCAGGGCTGCAGGGAATTCATGCTCTCTAAACGCTAAACTAAGTCGTCAGATGTTGGGGATCCCGAACCCCCGCTTCAATGAAGTTTCGCGGGGCACGCAAGTTCGGGATGACGCGTTAGCGTGTGTTCGGGATGACGCGTTAGCGTGTGTTCAGGATGGTGTACATTGCATTTCTTCGTCTTGTCGTCTCAACAACTCAACGCCTCAACAACTCAACTTACTATTCCCTGTGTTTCGTTAACAAAAGAGAGAAATCTGCAACGATACATGAGAAAAATGTCCGTATGCGTTGATTTTTTACTGTCATACGGGTAAATGATTTATTACATTTAGCCGGATCGTGAAGCGGTGGGGGGAAGAGTATAAACAATCCGTTGAAAAAGACAGGTTATCCGAAAAAGCCTCAATGAAAGCAGAACTTATTTTAGCAAACGGGATTCACTTCGAAGGAGAAACCTTCGGTGCTTCCGTTCCCGTGTCCGGTGAGGTCGTTTTCAACACCGGCATGGTGGGCTACCCCGAGGCCCTGACCGATCCTTCTTACTGCGGGCAGATCCTGACCTCCACGTACCCCCTGGTGGGAAATTACGGAGTGCCCGCCTGCGGCAGCGGCGACATCCAAACCGCAAAATGGGAATCTTCGCGCATTCAGGCCGCAGGGTTCGTCATCAGCAGCCTCAGCAGCGAATACAATCACTGGGATGCGGCAATGAGTCTGGATGCCTGGCTGAAAAAAGAAGGTATTCCCGGCATCAGCGGCATTGACACACGTGCATTGACAAAAGTGCTCCGCGAACACGGGAGCATGATCGGGAAGATCGTCACCGGTGATCAGGATATCGCATTTTATGATCCCAACAAGGATCAGCTCATCAAGAAGGTCGTTATGGAAAAGACCGCCGAATACGGGAGGGGAGACAAGACCCTGCTTCTGCTGGATTTCGGATGCAAGAACAGTATTATCACCGCCCTGCTTCACCGGGGCTTCCGCATTGTCCGGGTGCCCTATTACGAAGATCTTTCAAAATACCGTTATGACGGGATCGTGCTTTCCAGCGGCCCCGGGGACCCGGCGCAGTATGCCTTTATGCTGGAAAGGATACGCGCATTGCTGGAAGAGCGCAAACCCATGCTCGGGATCTGCCTGGGCCATCAGCTGCTGGCACTTGCGGCGGGCGCAAAGACCTATAAATTGCCCTACGGGCACCGGAGCCAGAATCAGCCGGTCCTGGACCGCCTCAGCGGCCGTGCCTACGTGACCACGCAAAATCACGGATATGCCGTTGATCTGAACAGCATTCCTGCCTCCTGGATCCCCTGGTTCGAAAATATTAATGACGGCACCAGCGAGGGGCTTTGGCACAAAAATCTTCCCGTATTGTCCACCCAGTTCCATCCGGAAGCGGCTCCCGGCCCCGTGGACACCGGTTTTGTCTTTGACGAATTCAAACGCTGTTTTTAGGTCCTGAAGGAGATCATGCGCAAAAAGATAGAAAAAGTCGTTATTCTCGGATCCGCCGCCATCAAGATCGGCGAGGCGGGGGAATTCGATTATTCCGGCTCCCAGGCGATCAAGGCCCTGAAGGAAGAGGGTGTGCGGACCGTGCTTATCAATCCGAATATCGCCACGATACAAACCTCCGATTATCTCGCCGACAAGGTGTACCTCCTGCCGGTGACCGTGGACTTCGTTGAAAAGATCCTTCAGAAGGAAAAGCCCGACGGTATCCTGCTCAGCTTCGGCGGCCAGACGGCGCTAAACTGCGGTCTGGAGCTGTATGACAGGGGGATACTGAAAAAATACGGCGTTGAGGTCCTGGGAACACCCGTCCGGACCATCCGGAATACCGAAGACCGTGAAAAGTTCAACAAGGCGCTGGATGCGATCGGCGTGAAATATCCCCGCAGCCGCGCCGTGTCCTCGGTGGAGGAAGCGCTGGATTTCGCCGGTGAGATCGGTTATCCCGTGATGCTGCGTATCGCCTATGCCCTCGGCGGTCTGGGAAGCGGGGTGTGCAGGAACCGGGAAAAACTTACGGACCGTGCCGGCAAAGCCTTCAGCTACACAAAGCAGATCCTGATCGAAGAATATCTCGGCGGCTGGAAAGAGGTCGAATACGAGGTGGTCCGCGATTCCCGGGACAACTGCATCACCGTCTGCAATATGGAGAATGTCGATCCCCTGGGGATACATACGGGCGAAAGCATCGTGGTGGCTCCCAGCCAGACCCTGACGAACCACGAATATCACCGCCTGCGCGAGATCGGCATCCGCGTGATCCGCCATCTGGGCGTAGTGGGGGAGTGCAACATCCAGTATGCCCTGGATCCGGCCTCCGAGGATTACCGCGTGATCGAGGTGAACGCCCGTCTGTCCCGCAGTTCCGCACTCGCCTCCAAGGCCACCGGATATCCCCTGGCGTTCATTGCCGCAAAGCTTGCGCTGGGATACGCCCTGCATGAACTCCCTAATGCCATCACGGAGACCTCCGCCTTCTTTGAACCCGCCCTGGATTATATCGTGGTCAAAATGCCGCGCTGGGACCTGAAGAAGTTCCGGAATGTTTCCCGCAGGATCGGTTCTTCCATGAAATCCGTGGGAGAGGTCATGGCCATCGGCCGTAATTTCGAGGAAACCCTGCAGAAGGCGATCCGCATGCTGGCGACAGAGGCCAGGGGACTGGTCGCCAATGAGAAATTCAGCACCCCGTCACTGCAGGATTCGCTCAGAAAACCCAGCGATGAACGTTTATTTGCCGTTGCGGATGCGTTCCGGCAGAAATATTCCGTGGACGATGTGCACGGCCTGACAAAGATCGACAAATGGTTCCTGTACCGGATCAAGAACGTCGTCGATCTGTCCCTTGAACTGGAACATACGAAGCATATCAGCGACGCACTTTTGTTAAAGGCGAAAAAACTCGGCTATTCGGACGAACAGCTTGCGGTGCTTACCGGCCGGAGTGAAGCCGCCGTATATCAGCAGCGTGGGAAGGCCGGGATCTTTCCCGTTATCAAGCAGATAGACACGGTGGCGGCGGAATATCCGGCAAGGACGAATTATCTTTATCTGACCTATGAGGGGACCGAGGATGACTATCATGAAACGAGCGGCGATGCCGTCCTGATCCTCGGCGGGGGACCCTACCGCATCGGTTCAAGCGTGGAATTTGACTGGTGCTGCGTGATCGCCGGCAAAACGGTGCGCGATTCCGGAAAAAAAGCGATCATGATCAACTGCAATCCCGAAACGGTCAGTACCGATTACGATGAGTTCGATGCGCTGTTCTTTGAAGAACTGACCTTTGAAACGGTGCGGGAGATATACCGCAAGACCGGGCCGGAGGGGATGATCCTGTCCATGGGAGGGCAGATCCCCAATAATCTTGCCGTCCGCCTGCATGAGGAAGGAATGCGCATCCTGGGCACGGAGACCGCTTCCATCGACCGCGCGGAGAACCGCAGCCACTTTTCCGCCATGCTGGACGAGCTGAAGATCGGACAGCCCGAATGGAAGGCACTGACCGATCCCGGGAGTGCGTTGAAATTCGCCGGCGACGTCGGCTATCCTGTCCTGGTACGGCCTTCCTATGTGCTTTCCGGCGCCGCGATGGCGGTTGCCACCGGGGATAAGGAGCTCAGCCGTTTTTTACGGAAAGCGGCGGATGTTTCCCGGGAGTATCCCGTGGTCATCAGTAAGTTTTATGAGAATGCAAAGGAACTGGAATTCGATGCCGTGGCGCAGAACGGCAATATTGTCTGCTACGCGATCTCCGAGCACGTGGAAAATGCCGGGGTACATTCCGGCGACGCCACGCTGGTCCTGCCGCCGCAGCGCACCTATTTTGAGACCGAGCGGCAGATACGCAGGACCTCGGCGGCCATTGCGAAGCACCTGAACATCAACGGTCCCTTCAACATACAGTATATCGCCAAGAACAATGAGGTCCGGGTGATCGAATGCAATCTCCGGGCATCGAGAAGCTTCCCCTTTGTGTCAAAAACGCTCAGGAAGAACTTCATCGAGATCGCCACCCGGGTGATCCTGGGCCAGAAACAGGAAAAGGTCCGCATCCCCCTGTACGATTATGAATATGTCGCGGTCAAGGCACCGCAGTTCTCCTTTACCCGCCTTCGCGGCGCCGATCCCGCCACCGGCGTTGAGATGTCTTCCACCGGCGAGGTCGCCTGCATGGGAGCAAATTTTCACAGTGCCTTCCTGAAGGCCCTGATCTCGGTGGGATTCCGTTTCCCGCTGCGGAATATCCTTGTTTCCTCCGGCCCCACGGAATCCAAGGCGGAATTGCTGGAGGGGATCAGGAAACTTTCCGGCACGGGGGTGTGTTTCTACGCGACGGGCGGAACCTGCGAATTCCTCCGGAAGCACGGCGTCCCGAGCCGCATGCTGCACTGGCCCCTGGACAAGAAAAAACCGAACGTGCTGGAGCATCTGAAGAACGGCGGGATAGATCTGGTCATCAATATCCCGAAAAATTATAACGAGGACGAACTGACGAACGATTACGTGATCCGCCGCACCGCCGTCGATCACGCCGTTCCGCTAATCACCAACCGGCAGGTCGCCATGCGTCTCTTTGAATCCCTCTGCAGTCATGCCGCCGGAGACCTTAAGATAAAAAGCTGGGACGAATACACCGTGTGAGCCGCTGCCTCTTCCTCTTCTCCCTGCTGACGGAGGAGAGGGCCGTAAAGGCTGTGGAGATCATACCCGGCCGCTGTTTTACCCTTAAAATAATGCTTCCTTTTCCATGTATTCCGGCGTGTGAAAACCTTTCCCAGAGCCATCATTAGTAGTAAGAAATATTTTAAAATAAGAATGTGCTTGGACTTGGAAAGGACTGTGATTATATTTTCAACTAATTTGTGAGTGCACTAACTAACGAAACGTAAAAAGGAGTATGAAATGAAAAAAGCACTTGTTCTTGTACTTGCCATGGTGCTTTGCACTTTCGCTTTTGCCCAAGATGACGCTTATACCGTCTCTGTGGTAAACGACGCTGCAAAGCTATGGCCCGATCACAGCGGTGCCGCCCGCGGTATTGCCGGCGGTGTCGATCTGGACCAGGATGGCTATCTGGAATTCTATGTGACGAACTATGCACACGGCAACCATGTTGTGGGCCTGGAAGCTATCGGCGGCGATACGCTGGAATATTTCTGGCGTTCGGATACGACCGATCCTGAAGGTCTGTATGCTTCAGGCACGCGTTTTGTGCAGACCGGCGATATCGACGGTGACGGAGAAGGTGAAGTGATCTTCTTTCGCGGCCGTTATGCCGGAGTTGAAGGCGCCGGCCTTTATATATACGAGATCAGTGGCGACAATACCTTTAAAGAACCCAAGTTCTACAGTATTGAAGACCTGAGTCAGATATATAATTTCAACGGAGCAGGGAATAATATCGGTTTCGGCACCGTAGAACACTTTGTGGTCCGTGACGTCGACCAGGACGGCCACGACGAAATTATTTATGCCATGAACGGCGCTTCGTATGTCACCGACTATGGCGATACGACCGCGACCGACACTACGGTTTACGGTCACTCAGAAGATTTCTTCGCCGTGCTTTCCGCCACGGATGATCTTCAGGGTTTCGGACGCCTCGAATGTGAATTTATCACTTCGGCGCGCGATATTGATATGGGCGTTCTCGGCCTGGATAAAGACGATCCCATGTTCGGCTGGGACAACAAACTGGGCGGCGGTTCAGCCATTGCGGTTGAAGTGACCGACATAGACGGTGATGGTCTTAATGAGATCGCCTGCTTTGTATGGAACTACAACAATGTCTTTTTTGTCGAAGCCACCGCTCCCGATACCTATACCTTCGGCGACACTACTCATCAGTATCTGACGGAGCCGGACGGCGTATGCCTTCTGCAGCCCGTCGTGGCCGATGTGGACGGTGACGGGAAAGACGAGGTATACTATATGTCCTATTCAGGCATGGAATGTTTCCAGATCTTTGACACGGATGACGATGCCACGAATTTCCTTGAAACGGAATATACTGTTATCAATGACGGTGAGAACGATCCCAAATCCATCGCCGGCGGCGTATCCGGAGACCTTTACGGCGACGGAAGTGAAGTGGTCATTTTCGGTAACAGCTGGGCGCTGGGCGATATCAATGTCTGGGACGGCACCGGCTGGTCCGTGTATCAGTCCGTTGAACCGGATACCAACGTTTACCCGGGTACGGTAGCGGGAACGAACCATAAGTTCGTGGACAAGCTTACCGACATCGACAATGACGGATATCCCGAGATCGTATGCTGCTACCAGAGTGAAGTTGACTCTGTGATCGAAGTCAGCGGTTCCGACAGCACCTTGGTTCCCAATCCCTACTATTCACCCGTTCGCATCATCGAATTCGGGGATTCCGAACTGGGCGAGGTTGTAGCGATCAATCCGGCCGTCATTACACCGGATGCATATATCCTTGAACCGGCGTATCCGAATCCGTTCAACCCGGTCACTTCCATCCAGTATCATCTCCCGATCAACAAGGAGATCACGCTGGCGGTATACAACCTCCGGGGTGAACTTGTCAATACGCTGATCGACAGCAAACTGACGCAGGCAGGAACACATAATGTCATGTGGGACGGGACCGATATGAACGGTGCCCCCGTTTCCTCGGGTGTTTATGTCTATACGTTGAAATACGGAAATTTCAGTAAGTCACAGAAAGTCACCTTATTGAAATAAACAGACGCTTATATAAAGGGAGAGGGAACTCCTCTCCCTTTTTTATATAATGCGTTATTACATTCACTAGACAGAAAGAGGAACTGTGATGCTAAGGAAGTATATTGTCTTATTATTTGCATTCCTGACCATATGTGCCCTTTCGTATGCAGGAACGACCGGAAAGATCAGCGGATTGATACGGGATTCCGAAACGGGGGAACCGATGATCGGCGTGAATGTTGTGATCGCCGGCACGTCATTGGGAGCCGCCAGCGATATGGAGGGTTATTTTTCCATTCTGAATATTCCTCCGGGAAAATATGAACTGGTCGCAAGCTCCATCGGATATAAAACATTCAGATTGCAGGACGTTCGTGTATCGGTCGATCATACGACGAAGATCGAGATCAATATGGAAAGCTCGGTGCTTGAGGGTGATGAAGTCGTCGTAGTTGCACAGAAAGATTTAATTAAGAAGGGGCTGACCTCCTCCGAGTCGAGTGTATCGGAAGAAGAACTTGCATCCATGCCCGTGGAATCGTTTTCCGGATTACTGTCGACGCAGGCCGGAGTGACACAGGGTTCCGACGGATCTTTGCATGTACGCGGGGGACGTTCCAGCGAAGTGACCTATATGGTGGACGGTATCCCGGTCTCCAGCGATATGGGGCTTTCGCTTTCTACCAACGTTGTTTCGGAACTCACACTGATCTCCGGAACGTTCAACGCCGAATACGGAAAGGCGATGAGCGGTATCGTGAATATTGCCACAAAAGAAGGAGCCAAAAATTTTGAGTCAAGACTGACCGCGCAGTTCGGGGATATGCTGACAGGGAAAGAACGTTATGAAAGGGGCTCCCATTTTAATCCGCTGACTTTCCAGCGCTACGATCTGGATATCAGCGGCCCGGTGTCTTTTCTTCCCGGGGGTTCTTTTTTTGTAACGGGAACTTTCCGGAACAATCTGGGCTGGCTGTACGGGATCCGTGAACACAATACTTACGACCGCGGCATTATCGGCAATAACACCGCCACAGTGGACATGACCGGTGACAGCGCCTATGTGCCGATGAATACAAGTGATTCGAAGAAGGTCATGGGAAAACTTACGTTCAAGCCTTTTCCAAAGATGAAAACCACCTATCAGTTCATCGGGGATTTTGGGAACTGGCAGAACTATGTGCACGAATGGAAATTCGCCCCCGACGGCCGTTACCAGTACCGTTCCTATGACATGATGCACGCGCTGCATATTACGCAGACGATCTCCGATAAAACCTATTTTACGTTTAAGTATTCCTATAAAACCGGTTATTCGGAACAATATGTCAACAAGATCGATATGCCGTACACTATTAATGAGGACATCAATGGTAACGGTGTAATCGATATTATCCCGGGCCTGAACGTATCCGAGGATCTTAACGGCAACGGACAGCTTGACAGCGATCTCAGCGTCGACTGGGAGTTTATCAATGAATACGGTGCTTTTATTCCCAATGACACCTGGTACACCCTGGAACTGGAAGATACCGTTGTCAACGTTCCCTATTACGTAACTCCGGGGGAACGGACCGACCTGCCGGCCTATCACTTCAATTACGGCGGACAGAGGATGGGCTACTACATTTCCGAGGACAATTCGCATACCGTAAAATTTGATTTTATTTCCCAGGTGAACCGCACGAACCAGATCCGCAGCGGATTTGAGTTCAACACCTACCGGCGGCACCGGAATTCCTCGGTCCTGAAGATGAGCGAGCAGGATGAGACGATCCCGCCCTTTATACAGAACGCCGGTGTGGCGAATCATGATTACTATACCCATCATCCCTATGATTTTGCCGCCTATGTACAGGATAAGATCGAGGTGGAGGATATTATTATTCAGGCAGGTCTCCGCTACGACTATTTCAATGCAAACACCATTACCGTGGATCCGCAGACTATGGATACCACCGATGCTTCGCCGAAGCACCAGCTGAGCCCGCGTCTCGGTGTCAGTTTTCCGATCACAGATCAGGGGTTCATCCACTTTTCCTACGGACACTTTTTCCAGATACCGTCCTTCTACTATCTGTATACGAATCCTTTGCTGAAGCGAAGCGCCAGCGTGTCCCGCTTCGGAAATCCCGATATCGAACCGCAGAAGACGGTGATGTATGAGATCGGGCTTCAGCAGCAGCTTTCCAATTCCACGGCGATCGATCTGACGATCTTCTACCGGGATATCATCAACTGGCTTTCCACCGAATACAACTTTGTCGACAATGCATACAAGTATACCCGCTACATTACGGAAGATTACGGAAATGTTCGCGGCATTACGTTCTCGCTGAACCAGCGCGCAGGGAATGTTCTGACGTTTAATGCGGATTATACCTACCAGATCGCCGAGGGCAATGCCTCCTCACCGGATGCCAAGTATTACGATGCCCTGAACAATGTCGAGAGCGAGAAAAAGGTGGTTCCTCTGGACTGGGATGTACGTCACACCATTAACGGTAATCTGACCCTCATGCCCGTCCGGAATATGGGTATCGGACTGATCGCACGTTTTTCAACAGGAAAACCCTATACACCCACCATCCAGGGTCAACGGAACGCCGAAGAGAATTCCGACCGTAAATTGTCGGAATTTGTCACGGACGCAAAGGTCTACTATAATTTCAACCTGGGTTCACAGCATGTGATCGTAACATTAAAAGTTTACAATCTCCTGGACCGGTCGAATGAACGTTACGTCTTTACGGACACCGGTCGTTCCGGGTATTCTCTGACACCTACCTATGTGGGTGATCCTTCGGAAAAACTCCCGGATACCGACGGCATTCATTCACTGGAAGAATATCTGTATAGCCCGACGAACTTTTCAAATCCCCGGCAGATCCTGCTGAGTGTAAGCTGGGACTTGAAATAAGATCATGAAGGAAAGGAAATATGAAAGTACGTTTTAACATCAATACATTGTTGCTTGCTTTCGCCACTGGCTCACTGCTCTTCGCACTGGATCCGGGAACGGAGGTCCATTCAGGATTTGAAAAAGAGCTGTTTTTCCAGCAGCAGCAGGCTTTGCAGAAACCGCTGATCGAAGATGAGGATCGTCCGGTTCCCCGGGAAGCGGTGATCTCCGGAAATCAGATCCGCACACTGGTCTTTGACTACGGCTCGATCGGACATCCCTCACGCGAGCCTTCCATGGAATGGCCGATCTACTCCTCCCACGGCTACGCCTTTGAGTTCGGACCCCTGGTCGGTTTGGAACTTCCGGTCGATACCAGCGGATATTATCTTCACGCGGCCTATACGGGACCCGAGGGACAAAAACAGATCGATACCTCAACGACAGGATACGATAAAACACATTACATCGTTACGGACGGATTGCTCTCCGGCGGTATGGTCCTGGGTAA
>JAGYLW010000053.1 GCA_018400915.1 Fidelibacterota bacterium | reverse complement strand
CATATCACGAAAGTGGACCTTCCCCGGAACCTGCTGGCAAAATTCCAGGTCATGGAATACCTGCGTGCCTTCTACGGCGGACGCCTTTCCTGGGACATGCTGGATGCAAATCTCATCATTTCCGGTGCTTTCGGCGTGTTCCGGCAGTCCGTGGTGGTTGCCGCGGGCGGGTACCAGCATAAAACGATCGGGGAGGATATGGAACTTGTCGTCCGCCTGCATAAATATTGCGCAGACCATAAAATACCGTACAAGATCCGCTTTATTCCCGACCCGATCGCATGGACGGAAGGGCCGACATCCCTGAAAAAACTCGGCAAACAGCGTGACCGCTGGCAGCGGGGGCTTATCGATTCCGTCAGATCGCATTTCAGCATGCTGTTCCGGCCGAAATATAAGAATGCCGGCATGCTGGCCATGCCGTTCTATTTTATCTATGAAATGCTCGGCCCCCTGATCGAAATGGCCGGTTACCTGGTCTTTGTTTTCCTGATCCTTATCGGACGGGCGACGACAACCTATATTATCGCTTTTCTTCTTGTCGCCGTGGTAATGGGGATCGCGCTGTCGATCTTTTCCCTGATACTGGAAGAATTAAGTTTTCACCGGTATCCGAAATTCCGCCACATTCTGCAGCTGATCGGCATTGCGGTGATCGAGAATATCGGCTACCGCCAGCTGAACAGTTACTGGCGTATCAAGGGGACTTATTCCTACCTTAAGAAAAATCAAAACTGGTACTGAAATATGGAAAGAGAAAGAACATTGAGAATACTGCGGATCATATCAATAACCTTTTTACTGGGCAGCCTGGCATTTGCACAGGATTATCAGGACCTGCATGAAAGCGGAAGGGAACTGTATCATGAGAGTAAGGATGTTGAGGCCCTGAAGATCTATGACCGTATCCTTGAGGAATATCCCGGAGATGTCGATGCGCTTCTGTTCCGGGGGCGTATCCTGGCGCGCATGGAAGCCTACGAAGCGGCCGAGCAGGACCTGCTGCGGGTGATCGCGGAGGCGCCGGACTATCTGGACGCCTATTACGCACTGGCTTCGCTGTACTACTGGCAGGGAGACCTGGATCCGGCGCGCAGGATGCTCACCCGCTGGCTTGAACGTGCACCCCGGGACCCGAACGCCCATGTGCTTTCCGCAAGGGTTGCCGTTGCCGGTAAAAAATATGCGGCGGCGCGAACTTTCATCGAGCAGGCCTCCCGCTACGGGGCCGTCCCGGACGCCATCGATCCGCTGCTGCAGATCATGAACAGTCCGGCGGATAAATACCGGTGGAAGGGCGGAGTGCGGTATGAATATCTTGCCGTGGATCAGGAGCGTCCGGACTGGCGGCAGCTTGCCAGCTATCTGGGACATGACTTCGGCAGCATCATCGTGACCGCCGAATTCAGCCGCTATCACCGCAATGATCTTACCGATCATTCCGTAAAGGCCGATACCTACATTCAGCTGTGGAAAAAAGCGTACATGAATGCCGGCATAAAGGCGGGGCTGAACGGCACTTTCCTTCCGCGGGCGGACCTGAACACGGAACTTTTTCAGGCCCTGGGGACCCGCCAGGAAGCGGCGGCGGAGCTACCGTCTCATGTATTATGACTCCCTTGCGGTGCATCTTCCCTCACTGGCATGGGCGGTCTATCCGGGCAACTGGTACCTGCGCGATAAGGTTAGCATGATCGTTCACGAAGCTGTCAGCTGGCAGAACCAGCTGACCGTACGCTATTATTTTAAGAATGCGGATCATTACGTGCAGCTGATGAATGTTCTGGGAACCGATCTTAACGTTCTCAACAATGCATGGATGCAAAGCATCGCCTTTGCACTCGGCGGGTCCTATTGCCTGACGGATCATATACTTCTGACGGCGGACCTGTCATGGACGCGCTTGCCCGCGGATGCACTGCAGCGTTTCGGCGGCAGTGCGGGCCTCATTTACCGGTGGTGAGACCGGTGACGCCCTGAACGGCCTGCAGCGCAGGAAGGCAAATGATCAGTGAAAACGGAAAACAGAAGGGCCGGGTCCGCACTCCGCGGTCTCCGCTCCCGAACGCAACATGCCGGTCCCTGAACTTTATACACTGCTCTCAACTTATCCCCTTGTGAAAGGTGCGGGATCATCGTAATTTCCCCCGCGGGGAGAACAAAAAATATTTTTTTAGCGGGAGGATCGATGGACAGCAGGGAACGGGCGCTTCAATATCACCGCCGGCCGCTTGCGGGGAAGACCTCCGTAAAGGTGACAAAAGACTGCAGGACCCAGGAGGACCTCAGCCTTGCCTATACTCCCGGGGTGGCCGAGCCCTGCAGGGAAATTGAAAGAACTCCTGCGGACATCTACGCATATACCAATAAAGGGAATCTGGTCGCGGTCGTCACGAACGGCACGGCGGTGCTGGGCCTGGGCAATATCGGCCCGGAAGCAAGCAAGCCGGTCATGGAGGGCAAGAGTGTGCTTTTCAAGCGCTTTGCCGATGTGGATGCCTTCGATATCGAACTGAAGGTCGCGGATCCCGATGCGCTGGTGAATATCGTAAAGGCAATGGAACCCACGTTCGGCGGGATCAACCTGGAAGATATCAGGGCTCCCGAATGTTTTTATATCGAGGACAGGCTGAAAAAGGAGATGCAGATCCCGGTCTTTCACGACGATCAGCACGGAACGGCCATTATTTCCGGCGCCGCGCTGCTGAATGCCTGCGAAGTACAAAACAAAAAGCTGGAGGAGTGCAGGATCGTCATTTCCGGCGCCGGAGCGGCGGCGATCGCCTGTGCCCTGCATTATGAGCGGCTCGGTGCACGTCATGAGAACATTGTCATGTGCGACCGCAAGGGGGTCCTCAGACCCGGACGCGAAGAGATCTCCGAACCGAACAAGCGTTATTTCTTTGCTTCCACCCGTGCGAAGACCCTTGCGGAGGCGTTGAAAGGCGCCGATATATTTGTGGGGCTCTCAGCCGGGAACATTGTCAGCCCGGAGATGATCAGGGACATGGCGCCGGACCCCGCGCTTTTTCCCATGGCCAATCCCGTCCCCGAGATCTCCTATGCAACGATAAAAGCCGTTCGTCCCGACGCCGTAGCGGGGACCGGCCGCTCGGATGACCCGAACCAGGTCAACAATGTTCTCGGGTTCCCGTTCATATTCCGCGGCGCACTGGATGTCCGCGCTTCCGCGATCAATGAAGCCATGGAGGTTGCCGCAACAAAAGCCCTCTCGGACCTTGCAAAGGAGCCCTGCATTGATGCGGTGAAAAAAGCCTATAACGGCCGTGAGTTTGCATTCGGTCCCGACTATCTGATCCCGAAACCCTTTGATCCGCGGGTCTTTGTACACGAGGCGTTCGCCGTTGCCGATGCCGCTGTCCGCAGCGGTACCGCCCGGCTGAAACCGGACATGCGGCGCTACCGCGAATCGCTTGAAAAACGCCTGGAGGCATTCAGTGCGGTGTACGGATAGGAAAGCATGCGGGACGAAACGCAAAAAAATGATTTTTCCGGATAAGATCATTTGATTATATTTTATCCCGGGTCATATTCAACGGAGGCATAGATCAGGAAGAGGTAAGCAATATGTATGTTCAAAGATCTGCCATACGCAGTGGACTTGCGGTCCTTCTGTTTTATTGCCTGATCCTTGTTCCGGCAGCCGGTGTTTCCGCGCCCGCTGCCGCAGAGACACCATTGCATGCGCAACGCCGCGTCAACAGCCGGGAACTTGACCTGGAAATAAATAAGAACGTACTGATCATCAATTCCTATCATTACGGTTACGGCTGGTCCGACGGGATCCTTGAAGCGGTATACCGGCGCTTTTCGTCATCAGACATGAACATCCGCCTGCATACGCTGTATCTTGACAGCAAGCGTATCAAGGATCCTGAAATGTGGCAGAAACTGCTTGTCCACAAGCTGGAGGGATATCCGGAACATTATATCGACCTCATGATCGCCATGGACGACAATGCGCTGAACACCCTCTTGAACGCAGGGCATGCATATCACCGGGTCCCCGTGGTCTTTTGCGGCGTGACGGACAGGGAGGACAGCATTCCCCGGCAATGTCCGCAATTTATCGGGGTCAGGGACCACATTCCCTTTCGTGAAAATATCGATCTGGGCCTTCGCCTGTTTCCGGGAACGGAGCATATTGCCATTGTCACGGACAATTCCGAAACGGGTATCTCCCACCGCAAAAGCGCCGAAAAAGCGGTCCCGGAAATGGACCTGGAGGGTGTTGAACTGATCTGGCTTGACGGCAGCAGGGGGCTGAGCACCGCAGGGCTCATTGAACGTTTGGGAAAACTTCCCGAAAATACCATTGTGATCTTTTCCATCTGGCAGGTCGGGGGCAGGGGGACGCACCGGGAAATGGAAAAATACTATCCCCTTATTGTGGAAGCTACCCGCGCGCCGATGTTCACGAATACCGATCTTGGACTGGAGCAGGGCTTTCTCGGCGGCTATGTGTCAAGTTCCCGGGACCAGGGCGAAATGACGGCGGAGCTTGCCATGTCCCTTCTTTCCGGTGCGGATCCCGGCAACCTGAAGATTGCTGACAGAAGCAACACATGCTACATCAACTGGAAGGAGATGAAACGCCTGGGTGTCCGGAAAAGCCGGCTGCCGGAGCATACCCGGTTCTTCAACCGCCCGATGGCGATCTACCGTGATTACACAGGATTATTCTGGATGACGCTGGGGCTGATCATCCTGCTGCTGGTCTTATTCTGTTTTGTGCTGATATACCATTTCCGGTACCGGAATTACGAGGATTACCGTACAAAGCTGACACATCAGACCAAGCTTCTGGCAAAACGCTACAATATTCTTTTCAATCGCACGAATGCGGCGATCGTGATCTTTGAGATGGAGACCGGCATTGTCCGGGAGCTCAACGGGCAGGCCTGTGAGATGTTCCGCGTAAGCCGTGATAAAGTCGTCGGGTTTACCCTTGAAGGATACATTAGGGATTACGCGGAGAAAAAAGCCGAATTTGACACCCTGCGCGCTTCGCCCTTTGAGATCGAATTAACAAGGCATGACGGGACGCCGTTCTATGCGCAGGTGATCCTCAGTGAACTGGAAGAGGGAAATATCCGGCTCGTGTACGCCATCCTGAATGACATTACCGTAAAAAAACAGCAGGAAAAGGAGATCCTTTCCGGGAAGGCAAAGCTGGAGGAGACACTGCTGAACAGCAAGAATTCCTACTGGGAATGGGACCTTGAAAACAAGAGACTGCACAAGGAAGACAATTTCTGGCTTGCGCTGGATATCGATCCGCGGACACTGAAAGAAGATCCTGAAAATTCCGACTATTACCTGGATCATATGCATCCCGATGATGCCGGGGCGTTCAAAAGGTCCGTAGGCAAAGCGGTACGGGGAGAGACCAACAGCATTTTTTCCGAGAGCAGGATGGTATTCTTCGGCAGGGAGACCTGGGTGGAAATACGGGGCATGGTTTCCGCACGTAACGAAGAAGGCAAAGGCATCGCGATCAATGGCTTCATGATGAATATCGACAGACGAAAAAAGCAGGAACAGGAACTTCTTCTCGCTAAGGAAAAAGCGGAAGAGTCGGACCGGATGAAATCAGCCTTTATTTCCAACATCAGTCACGAGATCCGTACTCCCCTGAACGGTATCGTGGGGTTTTCCAACCTGCTCGGCAGGGAAAATATCAGTCAGGAGGATAAACGCAAATATGTTGCGTTCATCAATGAAAACAACGATCAGTTGCTGAAACTTATTCACGATATCCTGGAAATATCAAAAATTGAGACGGACACCCTGCCCCTGCACCCCGAGGCATGCGAGTTGCTGAGCCTGTGTAAGGATATTGTGTCTCAGGAAAGCATTGACCTCAGGCCGACGCTTCATATCGAACTGGCCGAGCTTAGACCGCTTAAGGTGATGGTGGACAAGACCAGGCTTAGCCAGGTCATAAAGAACCTGCTTTCCAATGCGATAAAATTCACAGAAGAGGGAGGTATATTCCTGGGCTACCGGATCAAACGGGACAAAGTGGAGTTCTTTGTACAGGACAGCGGCATCGGTATTCCCAGGGACAAGCAGGAAATGATCTTTGAACGCTTTACGCAGGCGGACCCTTTTTCAAAGGGGACCGGCCTCGGTCTTCCCATCTCCAAAGCGATCGTGGAAAAGATGGGCGGTGATATCAGGGTGGAATCCGAGGAGGGGAAGGGCTCCGTCTTTTATTTTACGTTCAAATATCAAAAAGCGGACCTGGAAATGGATAAGGTCGAACCGGGTGCGGAGGAAAACGCCGGCAAAGAAAAACAGGACAAGAAGACCGTGCTCGTCGGCGCAAAGAAAGACAGTGACTTTGTCCTGCTGAATGTCGTGCTAAAGGGGAAATACGAGATCATCCGGGCTACCGGCGCAAAAGAAGCCGTATCCCATCTGAAAAAATATCATCCCGATGCGCTGATCGCAGAGGCCGGAATGTTCAGCGGCAATGATCTTGCCGCCGTAAAGGAGATCCGGCGTATCGACAAGGATATTCCGCTGATCGGCATCTGTGCGAACGAGCCCGCAGACGGCGGAAAAACCTTGCTTGAGGCCGGTTTTAACAACTATTTGTCAAAACCCGTCAATATCAGGTATCTGCTTGAGATGATGGAGGGCTTTGTTAAGTCCGTGAACCGTTGAACTCCCGTCCTTCCGGGCGATGTAATACCTTTCACATGCCTTTTTCTCCGCAGATTCTGCCCGTGGGGCCCGGACAGCGGGTCTGGCAATAAGTGATTGATGTTTCCCGATTAAAAGGGGAATGTTCGTTTACTACATCCCGATCTCATCGGAGATGGAGCGCATCGCATCGATCGAGATCCCGATGAATTCCCTCAATTCCATCCCGGCATGCTCCGCGGCATCCCGGATAAAATCCCGGTTCACCTTTGCGGCGAACGCCGGTGATTTGAATTTTTTAAGCACGGATTTCACCTTTACGCCCTCGATCTTCTTGTCCGGGCGCAGGATCACGTAGGCACTGATAAGCCCCGTGATATTCTCCGCCCCGGCGAGGATATATTCAAGGTCGTTTTTGCGCCTGAAATCCGATCCTTCCATTCCCTCGACATGGGCAAGAATGGCGCTGAACATTTCCGGAATGTCATACCCGTTTTCCTTCAGGATCTCAACGGTCCGCCGCCCGTGCCTTTCCAGGTCTCCGTTCAGTGCATCCAGGTCAAGGTCATGCAGGAGGCCGCAGATCCCCCAGAATTCCTCATCCGCACCGGTTGCTTTTGCCAGTGCGCGCATGATGACCTCGGTTTCCCTGCTGTGCTTCCGCAGATAATCCGTTTGCAGATACTTGTCGAAAAGTTCCCGGGCTTCGGGATAAGTGATCATTTTTTTCATGGTAGGAACCTCTTAAGTCATTTTATTTCCATATCATTAAATATAAGCATGGCCCGGCAAAATACAAAGTCCGCATATCTCTGTAAATTTCCCCTCCTCCAAAACAATTAGCGTTTGCATATTTATCATAAAAATTGCAAATTTGCATTTGCGGATTGGTATTTTATTAACTTTTAATTAGTTTCCGGTGATAAATAATGCGTTAAGCATGTAAGGAGCAGGGAAATGAATTTACATTGGTTGGATTTCAGCGTTATTATTGTCTTTTTCGCAGTGATCTTCGGGATAGCGGCATATTATTCACGGAAGGCCAGTCAGGGGACCGATCAGTTTTTCCTTTCCGGACGCAATCTTCCCTGGTGGCTGGCGGGTACGGCCATGGTGGCGACCACGCTGTACGAGTACGCCGCTGGCCGTCACGGAACTGGTGGCGCAAAACGGTATTGCGGGAAACTGGCTCTGGTGGAATATGGCGATCGGCGCCATGCTGACGGTGTTCTTTTTTGCCCGTCTCTGGAGACGTTCCGGAATGATGACCGACGTTGAATTCGTGGAGTTCCGCTATTCGGGGAAACCCGCCGCTTTTCTGCGCGGTTTTCGCGCCCTTTACCTGGGGCTCTTCATGAACGTGATCATCCTCGGCTGGGTTCACAAGGCCATGGAGAAAATATTTATCGTGACGGTCCCGGAAGTCAATGCTTTCATGCTTGTTTCCATTGCCGCCGTCATCATCGGCATCTACGCCTCTGCCTCCGGGCTGGTGGGAACCGCCCGGACGGACAGCTTCCAGTTCCTGTTCGCCATTGTGGGCTGTATTATCCTTGCAGTGATCGTGGTGCGCCTTCCCGAGATCGGAGGCCTTGCCATGCTGAAATCAAAGCTGAAGCCCGAGCTGATCGAGTTCGTTCCCCGCGTTGGAAACACGAGCGCCCGGGGTGTCGCAGGCGGTGCAATGGCACTGTCCGTCGGTGCCTTTATTGCGCATATCGGCCTGCAGTGGTGGGGAACCTGGTATCCGGGGTCCGATCCCGGCGGCGGCGGATACATCGCCCAGCGCATGATGTCGGCCAAGGATGAGAAGCACAGTTTGTTCGGTACCCTGTGGTTTACCATTGCGCATTATTGTATCCGCCCCTGGCCCTGGATCCTGGTCGCATTGGCGGCCCTGGTCATCCTTCCCCGTTCGGGAAGTCCTGAAGAACTCCGGGCGGAGGATCCGGAAATGTACATTATGGCGGAAGAGGTTTTCCATTCCGCCTCATTGCGGAACTCCGATGATCCGGCCTATCAGACGGAGGCATTCAAAAATTATTATGAGAAATACGAGAATACGGTGGATCCCGGACGCATGTATCCGAAGCTGATGCTGCGATACCTGCCGACCGGATTGCTTGGCCTGCTGATCGCCGTTTTTCTTGCGGCATATATGTCCACGATCGCCTCGCAGCTGAACTGGGGGACCTCGTATATCATCAATGACCTTTACCGGCGTTTTGTAAAAAAGAAGGCGGGAGAACGGCATTATGTAAAGATCTCCCGCCTGACCATGATGGTCATGATCATCCTTTCCCTGCTGATCACGCGCTACCTGCTGACGACCATCTCCGGTGCCTGGGAATTTATTATCAATGCCAGCGCCGGCCTGGGCGGGGTGCTGATCCTCCGCTGGTGGTGGTGGCGCATTAATGCCTGGTCGGAGATCTCCGCCATGATCGCTCCGCTGATCATTTATCCCATCGCAAGGTCCTTCGGGCTGGAATCTCCGATCACCCTGTATCCGACGATCTTCGGTACCACGCTCGTATGGGTCCTGGTCACGCTGCTGACAGAACCTGCGGATGAAGGGACCCTGAAGAAATTCTACGAAAGGGTCCATCCCGGCGGACGGGGCTGGAAAAAGATCTCGGAGCAGATGCCCGGCGTGAAAAGCGACAGCGGGTTCGGCCGGATGTTCCTTTCCTGGGCGGCGGGCGTAGCCCTGGTCTATACCGTGCTTTTTGGTCTGGGAAAACTGTTCTTTATGGAATGGGGAATGATGATCCTGTATTTTGCCATTGCCGCGGTTTCGGCGTTCGTGATCTATTTGAACATGAAAAAGCAGGGATTTGAGACACTGGTCAAATAAATCATTGGAAAGGAGCATATGTCCGGGAACATCGTATATTACTCCACCTACGGAAGTACGAAACAATATGCGGAAATTCTGGCTCAGAAACTGCAATGGCCTCTGTATTCGTGGAAGGAAGCGAAAAGCAGGACGCTGATCCACAGTGATATCGTGGTCATGGCGTCAAATATCCGGATCGGGAAACTGAAGATCCGGAAGTGGGCGAGGAAGCACCGCGGCATCCTCAGGGATAAAGCGCTGTATGTGCTGGCCGTCGGCGCAAATGCCCCGGATGAACAGGATTATTACATTGAGACCGCGATGAAAAGCCTGGATTTTCTTGACCTGAAGAGAGAGAACATCTTCGGCCTGGGAGGAATAAAGCACCTGTCGGAACTGAAACGTACGGATGCTTTTCTGTTCAGGGTCCTGGATAAAATCATCCGGGAAGGAACCATGGAACGTGAGATCCTCCTTGACGCTGATCATTTCAATCCCCAGGACCTCAATCCGGTCGTTATGCACATCAAAAGAACATTCATCCGCAATAAAAACAAGGAAACACCATGAAACGTTCTGCATGCATCGTCTTTGCATTGATATTGCTTATGACCTTTCCGGCAATTGCAGGGGAGGCTCCCAAAGAAGAATTCCGCGCGGTCTGGCTTTCCACGGTGGCGAACATCGACTGGCCGGAGGACAAAGCAGACAGTGAGGCCAAAAAACAGGCGGATCTGATCCGCTATCTTGATACCCTTAAGGCTGCGGGTATCAATTCCGTGATATTCCAGGTGCGGCCGGCCTGTGATGCGATGTATGCAT
>JAGYLW010000052.1 GCA_018400915.1 Fidelibacterota bacterium | reverse complement strand
GAAGGCCATGCCCGAAAGGTGCGTCAGGTGCGCCACGCCGGTCTGCCTGCCGGCTCCGCCCATGGAGGCCATGAGCTCGATCGCCGCAAAGATCATCACGAAGTATTTGACCTTGATGGGGACAAGGAAATTCAGGTAGACGATGCGGTTCGGATACATGACGGCAAAACCGAGAAGGATCCCGTAGATGGCGCCGGATGCGCCGATGATGGGGATCGTCGAAGCGGGCTGGATCACGGCGGAAAGGATGCCTGCGCCGATGCCGCTGACAAAATAGAATTTCATGAAAAAGGACGTGCCCCAGTGCCTTTCCAGTTCGGTGCCGAACATCCAAAGCGCGAACATGTTGAAGAAGATATGCATGAAGCCGCCGTGCAGGAACATGTAGGTAAGCGGCTGCCAGAGATAGAATTTTTTCAGGAAGAGTTCCGGCACCAGTCCGCCCAGAACGATAAGATAGCGGTTCAGCTGCGGAAGCAGGAGCCCGATCACAAAGATGACCGTATTGATGATGATCAGTACCCGGATCCCCGGTGTCAGTTGATGTCGGAAGCGGTAATAACTCATAGTATCCTTCTCAGTACGTTAACGGATTTTAAGGTCCTGCAGCTTTCAAAACGCGCCGCCAGCGTATTCCAGAGTATGCGGTTTATCCGTTCCCCGTCCGGTAGCGGCGCCGGGACTTCCGGCATGGCGTTTGCACCGTTTCCCGACAGACCCTTCAGTATAGACAGAACAGGTGCCTGAAGTTCCCAGAGGGGCGCAAGTTCCGTACTGCAGGCACCACAGTACAGATGCCCCCGGAAGGGATGAAAATATGCCGGAGGGAAGGCCTTGTCGCAGAGGTAGCAGCGTTCGGTGTTCAGGGGCCGGCCTTCGGCGATCAGGTACTGCACGATGAAATACCAGTGTGCGTACACCGCGGGATAATGCTCGTCCAGGGCGGCAAGAACTTTGCCCAGCAGCGCAAAGACCTCCAGATCCCTGCTGTTCTCCTGCACCTTGTAAATGAGCTCGAGCAGGACGGACCCGTACAACACCGCTTCCGTGCTCTGTTTGAGGTCGCGGAAGGACCGGCTGTATTCTGCCCCCGAGAGGAACTGGTAGGGGCGTCCCGGTTTTTCGTTGAAATGGATGTTCAGCAGGGAGAACGGTTCGAGGAGCCCCTTGAACGGGCTTTTTGCCGACCGTGCGCCCTTTGCGATGAGGATCAGCTTTCCAAAATCCCGGGAAAAGGCGTGCACCACCGAGGAAGACTCTCCCTTCGGATTGATCTTCAGGACAAATGCCGGAGTATTCTTCACCATGATACAATGTCCGCCCTTAAACCCCTAAACTCTAAACTCTAAACTCTCAACTCTCAACTCTAAACTCATCCACAACTCAACAAAATAACAAATTAACAGATTAACAAATTAACAAATTAACAAATTAACAAATTAACACCTCAACCCTCTTCTAGTATGCTTTCGCCAGAATAACCTGCTGCTTTGTTTTTCTTCCTGTATAGAAACAGACGCCCTCCGTTCCGGGCTGTTCAAAGGGAATACAGCGGATCGTCGCCTTGCATGCTTCCTGAATGGCCTTCTCGTCCTCGCTGCTGCCGTCCCAGTATGCCCGTGCGAAACCGCCGGCATCGACCCGGGCCTTCAGCGCTTCGTAGCTGGAGATATCCTCGGTGTTGTGTTCCCGGAAGGCCTTCCGTGCTTTCAGCATGTCGTTCTGGATCGTGTCAAGCTGTGCGGTGACCGAGGCGGTGAAGGCGTCCCGGGAGACGGTCTCCTTTTCGCCCCTGTCACGGCGGAAAACGACGAGCTTTTCATTTTTCACGTCGCGGGGCCCGATCTCCAGGCGCAGGGGAACGCCCTTCATCTCCCAGTCGTTGAACTTGAAGCCCGGGGAAAGCGTTTCCCGCATATCGACATGACAGCGCACACCGCTGTCGCCAAGCTGTTTTTTGATGGGTTCGATGTAGCGCATGACCTCCGACTTGCTTTCCTCATCGCGGTAGATGGGAACGATGACGACCTGATAGGGCGCGATCTTCGGGGGAAGGATAAGCCCCTTGTCGTCGCCGTGCGTCATGATCAGCGCACCGACCAGCCGCGTGCTGACGCCCCAGCTGGAGGCATACACATATTCCTGTTCATTGTTCTCGTTCTGGAAGGTAACGTCGAAGGCCTTTGCGAAATTCTGGCCGAGATAATGGCTGGTTCCCGACTGCAGGGCGCGCTTGTCGCCCATCATGGCCTCGATGGTGTAGGTTTCCACGGCGCCGGCGAACTTCTCGTTCTCCGTCTTTTTGCCCACAAGCACCGGCATCGCCATGTAGTGTTCCGCAAAATCGCGGTACAACCCGATCATCCGGTAGGCTTCTTCAAAGGCTTCATCGGCAGTGGCGTGCGCCGTATGGCCTTCCTGCCAGAGGAATTCGGTGGTGCGCAGGAAAAGCCGCGTGCGCATTTCCCAGCGCACGACATTGGCCCACTGGTTAATGAGCAGGGGAAGGTCCCGGTAGGAATTGATCCACTTCTTGTACATGGACCAGATAATGGTCTCGGAAGTCGGCCGGATGACCAGGGGCTCGTCCAGTTTCTTCCCGCCGCCGTGGGTGACCACCGCGAGCTCGGGCGCAAAGCCCTCGACATGGTCCGCTTCCTTTTTTAAAAAACTTTCGGGGATGAGCATCGGAAAATACGCGTTCACGTGTCCGGTGTCCTTGAACATCCGGTCCAGTTCGGATTTAATGTTCTCCCAGAGGGCATACCCGTAGGGGCGGATGACCATGCAGCCCTTCACCGGGGAATAATCCGCCAGTTCCGCTTTCTGCACGACATCCGTGTACCATTTTGCATAGTCCTTTGATTGAGGGGTGACGCCTTTACTCATGTGTGTCCTTTCGTTGTTCGGTCCGGGGCATTATTGATAACCCGTGAATTTATAGGGAAAAAGGTAAAATTGCAATAATAACCACGGATTACATGAAGAGACTGAAGACGTTGAGTTGTTAATTCGTTAATTTGTTAATTCGTTAATTTGTTGTTGAATCGTTGAGACGAGGGGGAAGAAGGAACAAAGAGAAACATTGCACAGTCCCATGCAGCCCTAAGCTTGTCGAAGGGCTGAAATTGATTAGCCCGGCATGAAATGCCGGGGATGGAAAATCCCCTTTATAAAAAAAGAACCCCGACCCTGTGGAGGGGTTCAATCGTGCATTAGCCCGGTACGAAGTGCCGGGACCGCGTGATGACATTCTCTTTATTATGAATCCTGCAAGGAAGACATTCAATCGTCAAATCCTGGGGATCCTGAAACGAGTTCAGGATGACGCGTTAGTGGAGTTCTCGATGACGCGTTGGTGGAGTTCAGGATAGCCCCCAAAAGGACGCCCCTTCAAATCGAAGCCCGGGATTTGGGAGCTGTATTTTGTTTGCCTGTCCCGAAGGGATCCGGGACAAAGAAAAGAAAAGGAAGATAAGCATCACATTTTCGATAAAATTACACCAAAGCCGGAGAAAAAATAAAAAAATCATTGAATTACGGTGAATTTATGTGCAAATTAAAACGCTATGGAATTTTTATATGACTAATTAGTTCCGACAAAGACGTTAAACAAAAAGGAGTGAACATGAAGTTTTTACGCCGCGAAGAGCAAGACGTAAAAAGTACCGATAAGTTGAAGGAATTGTTTCCTGATTTTCAGGAAAATGAACGCTGGCTGTTCATCGGTCCCCACGATGACGACATCGTTCTGGGCGCCGGAATCACCATGCGCGCCGCCATTGAAGCGGGGATAGAGGTCTATGCCCTGGTCGCAACGGACGGACGCATGGGCTACTGCTACAAGGACCAGGAAGATACGATCGGCAAGATACGCCATAAGGAGACCGTGGATTCCTTCAAGATCATCGGCCTGAAAGAGGACAATATCTTCTTTGCCGACATGCCGGACTGCGACACGGCCACTTATATCGGCCGCAGGAAAGCCAAACCGGGCGATCCGGAGATCGGCGGCTACACCGGTTTCCAGAACAGTTTCACCTACTACGTCCGGAAAGTGAAACCGACCCGCGTCTTCCTGCCCACGGGCGAGGACCTGCATCCCGACCATAAGGTGGTCTATCAGGAGATGCTGATCTCCATGTTCCACGCAGGCGGGAATATCTGGCCGGAACTCGGCGAACCCGTTGATCCGCCCGCCGCATACGAATTTGCCGTCTATTGCGATTTCCCCGCAGCTCCGAACCTGAAGATCGAGGCGGACCAGGAAGTGTTCCGGAAAAAACTGGATGCCATCCTGGCCTACAAATCGCAGGAGCAGATCGCCGATCTTGTCGAAGGCGTCAAGGAAGGCGGTCCCCTCGAATATATCCGGGAGATCAATTTCAAGATGTATTCGGTGAACAACTACAAGGACCTCTTCTAACATTGCATCATCAAGGGACGCAGAAATCTGCGTCCCTTTTTTTATACGGGAGTGATCTTGGAGACTGTCATGCTTCGCCGCTATGAACGGAATGGCGGTAAAAGGATATTATTTTGCGGAGATGATGATATTGACCAGGCGGCTATCTATCTGGCCTCGGTCATTCATGCGGAGGGATATGACCTGCAATACCTGCCCTCGGAACTTCCCTTCCTGCCTGAGATCGACGTGGAACACCAGGACCTTGTCATTTTCAGCGATTATCCCCGTTCCCGGATCTCCGAATCACAGATGCACCGCATCCGCAACTATGTTCTGGACGGCGGCAATTTCCTGATGATCGGCGGCTGGGAATCTTTCCACGGCCTGAACGGGGAATACAATGACACCCCCGTTGCGGACGTACTGCCGGTCATCCTCGGGGAAAAGGACGACCGCGTCAATTACGGCGGAGGCATACTGGTCCTGCCGGGCAGAGACCGGGGCCCCGTGCCGGATGACCTTGACTGGGAGTACCCGCCGCTGATCGGTGGATATGTAGAATAGGTGATATGAGAACAGATACAGTATCTTTACGGTAAAAAGATCCGGATCAGCGGTAAATCCGGCAAGATGGATCTTCAGCTTTGCGGCGGGGATATCCCGCTCTTCGTCAGCGGAAGGCAGGGGAAAGGCAGATCGGCGGCGCTGGCTTTCGATCTTGCGCCGCACTGGATCGGCCCCATGGTGGACTGGGGCAGCGAACGGAGACATGTCGATCTGGAAGCGGACTTTATTGAAGTGGGGGATATGTACTATCGCTTCGTGAGCAGGCTGCTGAAGATGATGACAACAAACAGCGAAGGTATCAACAAAAGGAGTGAACGTCTATGAAAGGGAATGCCCTTGTCACGCAGACCGGCGGTCCGACTGCCGTGATCAACGCAAGTCTGGCGGGAATAATCGCACAATGTTTAAAAGAAAACGCTATTGAGGGGATCTGGGGCTGCCATTTTGGGGTCAAAGGTCTTCTTGAAGAGGATTTTCTGGACCTTTCCGGCGCCGATCTTGACATGCTGAAGCAGACACCGGGCTCCGCGCTGGGTTCTTCACGCATCAAGCTGACGGAAGCAAACATGCCGCGCGTGCTGGAGATCTTCAGGAAATACAATATCCGTTATTTTTTCGGGATCGGCGGGGACGACACGCAGCTGAACGTATATCAGGTGGAAAAATACTGCCGGGAACACGGTTATGAAGCCTGCGGGATGGGCTGTCCCAAGACCGTGGACAACGATCTGCCGCTGACGGACCACACGCCCGGATTTCCGTCTGCGGCGCGCTATACGGCGCTCTCGGTCTATCAGGGAGGGCGTTTGACGCGGGACATGCAGAAAGTGGACCAGTTCGTTATCTATCAGACCATCGGGCGCAGTGCCGGATGGCTGGCGGCGTCCCCTTATGCCTTTAAGGAAAAGGAATCCGATCCGCCGCATATCATTCTGCTTCCGGAAATCCCCTTTGAGATGGAGAAATTCGTGGAATATTTTAAAGAATGTTATGACAAATACGGATTTGTGTCCATCATCTGCGGCGAAGGAGTCACGGACAAAAAAGGGAATCCCATTTCCGCGACGCAGACGGAGGATGATTTCGGCAATAAGGAATTCGGTGCCATGGGCGGAGCCTCGGCGGCCATGGAGCTGCATAAGATCATCAGCCTGCATTTCCCGGATTTTCGCGGTGAATTCCAGATCACGGAATCTTTGCCCATGTGCGCGGACGACCGGCGCGTCAAGGTCGATGTGGAGGAAGCCTATATGCTCGGAGCAGAGGCCGCCCGTCACGCGGCGGCCGGAAATACGGGGCAAATGACGGCCCTGATACGGGAAAAGGGGCCGGAATACAAGGTGCGGGTATCGACCGTTCCCCTTCAGGATGTCGGCGGCAAACAGAAGCCGATCCCGCGGGAATATATCGCGGAGAACGGCATGAACATGGCCCCGGCATTCAGGGAGTACATCGTGCCCCTGCTCGGCCCCCGGCCGGAATACGTTGACCTTGAAACACTTGACAGAGTGAAAAAACCCTAAACGTTGAGGAGACCATGCGATTAGACGACCCGAAATATTCAAAATACGCGCTCTGCAGAGAGATGCTGGAAACCGTGGACGTGATCCGGGATTTCAGCACCAAGGATCTCAGCAAGGCGGTGAATTCGCTAAAGAAAACGGAAAAACTGTTCATGACGGGAGAAGGTTCTTCGCGGATTTTTCCGGCCAAGCATACTATCAACATCGTGCAGAAGAATAATTTCCCCCTGACGGCGTATACGGAAGGAAGCCGGCAGGCGGCGGAACTGGCGCTGGAGGATTTTACCCTTTTCGGCGCTTCGAATTCCGGAAAGACCAAAGAGCTGATCACCCTTTTCAGGGACAGGGACGCGGCGGGCAAATTCGCCCTGACGGCCTTTCCCGATACGCCGCTGGGAAAGCTGAGTGACGACGAATATATTTTAAATTGCGGAAAGGAAGAGGCCGTCGCCGCCACCAAGAGCGTGATCGAGCAGGCCCTTTTCTACCATCATCTCATGAAAGCGTACCTCGGCACGGACTGTGACAAGTCTATGAACGACCTTGCCGACAAGGCGCGGGAAGTTCTGAAGATGGATATCGATCCCGGCCTGATCCGGGATATCATCAAAGCGGACATGATCTATTTTGCCGGCCGCAATGTGGGCGTGGCGGAAGAAGCGACGCTGAAGACCAATGAGATCACCCGCAAAAAATCCGCCTATCTCGAGGGCACCTATGCGGTGCACGGCATTGAAGAGGTCATGACGAAGAATGAGGTCGTGATCGTGATCGATCCCTACAAGGAAGAGGAAGCAAAATTCAAGGAAGTGCTCGTGGACGGCGTTGGCATGAAGGTCATTGCCGTAGCGTCCAGGGACACAAGTTTCCCGACGATCCGGATACCCGAATTGTCCTGCTATGATGCGTATCTGCAGCTGCTGGCATGCTGGAATATCCTGGTGGAGGTCGGTATCGGTTCCGGCGTGGATCTCGACCATCCCGCCCGGGCGCGGAAAGTCGGCAACGAGTTTAACGGTGAATAAAAACAGGAAGGAATTGTATGAATTACTATGTTGGAATTGATTTCGGCGGTACCGGGATCAAGGTCGGTATCATTAACGAGGACGGCGAGATCCAGATCAAGGATTCGTTCGTCACCGATCCGCAAAAAAGCGGCGAAGAGATCGTAAAGTATATCGCCGAATGTACGCAGAAGGTCATTAAAGACTCCAAACTTCCGGAGGCGAATATCCTGGGCGTCGGAATAGGGTCCCCCGGACTGCTGAATCCCGAGACCGGTCAGCTGAAAGTGGTGGTCAATGTCCCCAATATGAACGGCATCTATATCACCAAACAGCTTTCGGAGATCCTCGGGAAGCCCGCGTTCCTGGACAACGACGTCAACACCATGTCTCTCGGGGAATTCTACTACGGTGCGGGAAAAGCGTATCAGCATATCATTGCCATGACCCTGGGAACCGGGGTCGGCGGCGGGATTATCCTGAACGGCGAGTTGTACCGCGGCGCCTCCTTTACGGCCGGCGAGCTGGGCCACATGTCCATTTCCCGGGACGGCAAGTACTGTCCCTGCGGCAATTACGGCTGCCTGGAGCGCTACGTGGGCCGCGACGGGATCGTCGAACGCTTTATGAACCCGAAGAACAAGGGCTTTGAGACCAGCATCGACAAGTATCTCGAGGACGGCGAGGTCACGCCCAAAGCCATCTCCCTGGCCGCCGCCGACGGCGACAAGCTGTCGATACAGGTACTGCGGGAAACGGGAGAGATCCTCGGTTTTGCGCTTGCCACCCTGGTCAACGCACTGAACCCGGAGGCCATTATTATCGGCGGAGGTATTTCCAACGCCGGGGACCTGATCCTGGGACCGGCGAGCGAGACCATGCACCGCTTCGCCTATGCCATCCCGGCCAAGGATGTGGAGATCCACAAGGCCGAACTTGGCAATGACGCCGGACTGGTGGGCGCCGCCTCCCTGGTCGTCGCAAACCTGACATAAATGTGACCTTTGTCAACAAAAGAAAAGGATGTCATGCGGCATCCTTTTTTTTATTTTAATTGCAGGATATTTTGTGTAACATTGAGCAAAACATAAATCGCTGAAAGGATCAGATATGACAAAAGATGACCGTATTAAAGCACTGGAAGTGGCAATTGCACAGATCGACCGTCAGTTCGGAAAAGGCTCGGTCATGTACATGGGGGATGATTCCCGGCCGATAAAGATCCCCGCGATCTCCACCGGTTCCCTCAGCCTGGACGCCGCCCTCGGTATCGGCGGTATTCCGCGGGGTAGGATCACGGAGATCTACGGACCCGAATCGTCCGGAAAGACCACGCTTGCCCTGCACTGCATCGCCGAAGCCCAGAAGGCCGGCGGGAACGCCGCATTTATCGATGCGGAGCATGCACTGGACCTTACCTATGCAAAGAACCTCGGCATCGACACCAACCGTCTGCTGGTCTCACAGCCCGATTTCGGCGAACAGGCCCTGGAGATCACGGAAACGCTGGTGCGGAGCAATGCCCTGGACATTATCGTGATCGACTCCGTGGCCGCCCTGGTGCCCCGCGCGGAGATCGAAGGCGAGATGGGAGACAGCCATATGGGGCTTCAGGCCCGCCTGATGAGCCAGGCCCTGCGGAAACTGACCGCCCTGGTAAGCAAATCCCACGTGTCGGTCGTCTTCATCAATCAGATCCGCGAAAAGATCGGGGTCATGTTCGGGAATCCGGAGACCACCACCGGCGGACGCGCGCTGAAATTCTATACCACGGTGCGGATGGAGGTCCGGCGCTCCACCGCGATCAAGGACGGAAACGACCAGACCGGGAACCGCACGACCGTGAAAGTGGTGAAGAACAAGGTCGCCCCTCCCTTCAAGAAAACCGAGTTCGACATTATGTACGGCAAGGGCATTTCCTACACCGGGGACGTCCTGGACCTTGCGGTCGCATACAATATTATTGAAAAATCCGGTTCCTGGTACAGCTACAACAAAGAGAAGATCGGCCAGGGACGTGAGAACAGCAAGGCCTTTTTCGAAGACAACCCCGATGTGCTGAAAGCGGTCGCACAGGAAGTGAAGGAAGCCCTCGGCATCGCCGAAAAACCCGCGGAACCCGAAGCGAAAGCATAACCCCATGCCTTCGGTCCTGCGCATCACCCAGCAGAAAAGGCATCCGAACCGCTATAATCTTTTTCTGGACAACGACGAACGGATCAGCGTGACGGATGACCTGCTCATCAAATATCAACTCAGTTCCGGGGTTTCGCTCAGTGATGCGCAGCTCCGGGACATGAAGCATGCCGCCGATATCGTCTTTACCCGGGAAAAGGCGATCGAACTGCTGTCCCTGCGCGATCACGGCAGCGGAGAGCTGAAAGTGAAGTTGCTGCAGAAGGGTTATGACAAGGCGGTGATCGAGAATGTGATCGCCAGCCTGCGCTCCAGGGATTACCTTAACGACCGCCGCTTTGCCGAAACCTATGCCGCCGAACTGATCCGGCTGAAACGTCTCGGTCCCCGGAAAGTGAAGGAAAAGCTCTTCCGCCGCGGGGTGGGGGCGGACATCATTCACCGGGTGCTTCTGGACTACGATCCCGAACAGCAGCTTGAGAACTGCCGCTACCATTTTGAGAAGAAAGACCGGCAGCTGGCGGAAGAGGACCCCGTGAAACGGAAGCAGAAACTCATCCGTTTCCTGCAGGGCAAAGGCTTCGGCTGGAACAGCATCTCGAAGATTCTTTAGAGAAACGGACTATCCACGCCTGTCCAGGCGAATGCCGGGAAATTACAGGAATAACCGTCCACGAATTACACGAATTAACACGAATTATTTATAATGTCATCCCGAACTGGTTTCGGGATCCCCACCATCTGACGACTGAATTCAGTTGAGAGTTTAGAGTTTAGAGTTGAGCGTTGAGACGAAGGGACGAGCACGATACAATGTA
>JAGYLW010000051.1 GCA_018400915.1 Fidelibacterota bacterium | reverse complement strand
AATTAAAAATAGCCCTTGGATAAAGGGCTATGGTGTGTTTCTGCGGAGAGGGGGGGATTCGAACCCCCGGTAGCGCTTTACGCACTACGACGATTTAGCAAACCGTTGCATTCAGCCGCTCTGCCACCTCTCCGGTACTTTTCAAAAGCCAAGAAATATAAAGCACCGGAGGCGGATTTACAATAGTTTTATTCAAATATCGCGCTGAAAACAGGACATTTCCCGCGTTTAATTGTTTATTTTTTGCTGCGGTTTTCATACATTTTTACGCGAACACAAAAGGACGCCCATGCACGTCACGAACTACGAGATCAAGGCGAAATGCCGGTTCCTGAACGGATCCGCCTGCACAAGTCTCAGCCCCCCGCCGTTCATCATTCACCCCTCATTACCCGATCAATCTTTCTTCTCCATCGCCTTCATCTGCCCCTTGTCCTCGTCCGGGACAAGCAGGGAAAAAGTCACGAAGAATATCAGGGACACGACGATCCCGTAAATGGTGGAATCAAGTCCGATATTCCTGATCAACTCCGGCAATTGTTCGATCTTCTGCAGGATCATAAGCACCAGGGTTACCCCGCCGCCGAAGATCATCCCGAGAAAAGCGCCCGCGGAACTGGAGCGCTTCCAGAAATAGGCGCCCAGCGTGGGCACGAACAGTCCCGAGACCATAAAGGAATATGCATAGAGAATGGCATCCAGAACAGTGCGGAACATGGCCGCCAGAGACACGGCGGTAATGCCGATCACAAGGGTCATGACCATGGAGAGGCGCATGTTGTTCTTTTCACTCATGTTTTTCCGGACATGGCGCTGGATCACATCGTTGACGAAGTTGCCGGAAGATGCCATCAGACAGCTGTCCGCCGTAGACATGATGGCCGAAAAATACGCGGCGATCACGATACCGGTGACACCGAGCGGCAATACCCGGCTGATCAGCTGCGGCATGGCCATCTCCGCTTCCGCTTCCGGGAAGATCACCCGTGCGCACATGCCCAGAAAAACGCCGGCAAAGGCCATCACGGGATATTCGAAGATCCCGGCAATATACCAGGCGCGTTTGGCTTCTTTGACATCCTTGCAGGCAAACATACGCTGATACAGGGTCATGGCGATGATCCAGATGGGAATAATGGTGATCATCCAGTTGAAGAACTGCACAAAACTGATATTGGTCAGGGTGAAAAATTCCGCCGGAAGGTGCTCCTTTAAAGCGGGCATACCCCCGATACGTATCAGGGCTGCCGGGATCGTGACCAGAATCAGTCCCGAAAGCAGGATGATCCACTGAATGGTGTCGGTGTAGATGACCGCTTTCAGGCCGCCGATCACCGTATAGGATATCGTGATGATCGCGATCAGCAGAAGGGAGAACTGCAGGGGGTCCATGCCCCAGGGAGCCTGTTCAAAAATAGTGGCGGACGCAAGTTTGGCGCCGGCCAGGATCTGGGCCCCGGTAAATCCCAGGTAACCGATACCGCTGATCACCGCCGCCACCAGTGCCACCCTGTCGTTGAAACGGAAACGGAGAAAATCCGGATAGGTGAACATCTTGTGCTGCGTATCGACCCTCTTAATACGCGGAATGATAAATACCGCCGAAAGCCAGGCTCCCACAAGCCCTGTAAAAAGCAACCAGCTTCCCGAGAGCCCCATTAAAAAGCCGACTCCGCCAAGGCCGATGCTGAAACCGCCTCCGACGTCCGTCGCCACAATCGACAGCCCGACGTGAGATGCACTCATGCTGCGGCTCCCGACATAATAATCTTCACTGCGTTTGTTTTTCATAAAATAGAAGATACCAATGCCGAGGACACCGGCCATATACAGTGCAAAGATCAGATAGTCTACCCAGTGCATAAGATCCCATTTCCTTTCCGGCTTTGTTAACCCCGGTCCCGGGGAATAAAAAAGCCCCGTTTTTTAGTGATTATAGTTAAGTGTTGCCTTCGCAATGAACGATTTGCTCATACAACAAAGCCGCCTTATTCCAATGGGCGGTATAATATGTATATGTATCATTCCTCATCCTTTGTAATATAATTCAAGTTAAACCCGGATGCACAGAATTTTTATTTTTCTTAGCTTTTCGATATCCTAAAGATATTGCTTGACAATTATATATATTTTAGGAACAAATTGTTTTTTTACCTGTTTGATTATATGAATTGCGAATTCAATTATTATTTTCTTGACATTCGTAGTTATAGAGTTTATAATGTAACACATGCACAGGCCACAGAGATGGGCAAGAAGAAAAACAATATCCGATGCCACAGAACAGCAAACATCCTTAAGAGTATCTTAAGTGTTTCTTAATAATGTTTTGTTAGGTATGCGGAGCAAATTTTATTAATATCGCATTATCAAAAAGGAGGAAACTATGAATAAAAATGATTATGCAGAACTCACCCGCAAAGCGGAAATACTCAAAGCAATAGCGCACCCCATACGTCTCGCTATTCTACGGGGTCTTATTAAAAACGGTTCTACCAACGTAAACAATCTGGAAACGGGAGTTGACGTTCCGATGGCGACCGTTTCCCAGCATCTGACCAAGATCCGCTATGCCGGAGTGGTCAACAAAAAACGCAAAGGCACCTATATCTACTACACCATCAAAGACAGCGAAGGTGTCGTACAAATGCTGAAAGCTTTTCTGAACATGGAATAAACGGGAATAATCCCTTTTACACCGGAACACCTCCGTTTTTTTTCAAACGGACACATCACACATCACCGGGCGTTCTGATGGTACGCAGGTTTTTTACCGGACCGTTCTGATCCTTTCAGCAGGTAATATCATTACATTCGGCACGTTTACTGTCAGTTTCGAGGGTAACGTGCCGGATGTTTTTTTGCGCAAGTTTTTGTTTTATTTCATTCTTGATCTTCTGGACTTCCCCGGCATTGCAGGTGTCCAGAACGATATGTGCCGTGAGGGCGTTCTCTCTGCTGCTCAGCGCCCAGATATGCACATGATGCAGATCCCTGACATGAGCGTTCCCGGAAATAAGTTTTTTTATCTCGGAAATGTCGATATCTTTCGGGATCCCTTCAAGCGTCAGCCTCAGACTTTCCCTGAGCAGGCCCCAGCCTGAGATCAGGATGACGGTACCGATGACAAAACTGATAACGGTATCCACGATATGCCATCCCGTAAGTGTAATGATCAGTCCCGACACCACCACTCCTACGGACACCAGTGCGTCCACCAGCAGATGCACGAATGCGGCCCTGACGTTAATATCCTCTTTCTGGCCCCGGAAAAACAGAAAGGCGGATATCGTATTGATCAGCACGCCGATACCGGCTGTGATCATGATAAGGTCGCCCGTCACACGGGGCGGTGCGTTCAGGCGTTCAATGCCCTCTTTGAAGATATAGACCACGACCAGGATCAGCAGCACCGCATTGATGAGCGAGGTCAGCACGGAGGCTTTCTTGTACCCGTACGTAAAATTCGGAGTGGCGGACCTGTGGATCAGCCGCAGCCCGATCAGCGAAATAATAAGGCTGACCACATCGCTGAAATTGTGACCCGCATCGGCGATCAGCGCCAGGGAATGATTAAAATAGCCGATCAAGAATTCCGCTGCCATGAATGCCGTATTCAGCGCAATGCCGATGTAAAATGCGCGGTTCATGTTGTAGCCGTGCGTATGTCCCGGGTGGTCGTGCATATGGATCAACTTCCCGTCACTATCATAAGGATCCCCTTTATCGGTTCCTCTTCCCTGCATGAAAAAATACGTGAAAACCCCTGCAGTTCCAAAACTTTATACTTCCCGTCCGCAAAAAAACGTCCCGGCCGCCGCCGCTTCGTTTCCCTGCAGAATATGATACTATCATTTGCAAATGTGACTGATTAAAACTAAATTCCTTTAAGAATACTTTTTAGAGATGGAAAACACTGCGGATAAGCAAGAAAAAAATACTTTTTTCATGCAATGTGATCCAAAACAGGAGTGATAATGAAGGCTGCGATACGATTTTTTGCCATGTTCATGATACTCATGAATATGCTCCCCGCCATTAACGGCCGGGATTACCGGTCCGAGTGGTCCCTGAGCTGGGAGGAATTCTCTGCAAAAGAAGGAAAAAAGATCGGCCTGGCGCTCGGCGGCGGGGCCGTCCTGGGCGCCGCACACATCGGCGTCCTCAAAGCAATTGAAGCATTCGGGATTTCCGTGGATTATATTGCGGGAACCAGTATCGGGGCTTTTGTTTCCGCTTTCTATGCCAACGGTAAACACTGGGATGAGATCGAATCCTATACCGAGGATCTGGACTGGCTGGACCTTTCCGGCATTTCCTTTTCACACCTGGGATTACTCTCCAATAAGAAGATGGGAAAACTCATTACGGAAAAGATCGGTGATATTGACCTGGAGGATTCCGAAATACCGGTGGCAATGATCACCACGGATATCGTCAGCGGGGAAAAGGTCGTACTGAAAAAGGGGAATATTGCACGTGCTGCTATGGCAAGCACCTGTATCCCCGGCGTATTCGCACCCGTTGAGATCGACGGCAGATTGCTGGTTGACGGCGGCATGGTGGAAAGCGTCCCCATCTCACCGCTGAAGGAAATGGGTGCGGATTTTATCATCGCCGTCGACCTGAATTCGGAAAGCAGCAGCACGCCGGAGAACCTCGTGGAAGTATTGTTACGCTCTTTCCATATCATGTCGGAGACCGCGACAAAATTCCAGATAATGGATGCGGATATCGTTATTGCACCGGATCTCTCCGAATTCAATGTCGTGGATATCGACCAGTCCCCCGCTTTAGTCGAAAAAGGATACGCTGAAGCAATGAAGGCTCTGAAGAATGTCGTAAAATAGCGTTTCCATTTACAGCACCCTCAGCAAAGGAATAAAATGAAAAAGATCAACAGAAAAAAGAAGATCGGCCTGGCACTCGGCGGCGGGGCCGTTCTGGGAGCCGCACATATCGGCGTCCTGAAGGCGATCCGGGAATTCGACATTCCCGTTCACTGTATCGCCGGCACAAGCATCGGCGCTTTTGTTTCCGCTTTCTATGCCAACGGGATCGACTGGGAAACAATCCAGACAATCGCCATGGACCTGAAATGGCTGGACCTTTCCGGCATCTCCCTCTCGAAACGGGGACTGCTCTCCAATGAGAAGATGGGGAAACTCGTTGAAAAACACCTGGGGAAATCCAATCTGGAAGATGCGGAGATCCCCGTTGCCATGATCGCCACCAATATCGTCAACGGGGAAAAGGTCGTGCTCAAAAAAGGCAATACGGCGGATGCCGTGATGGCAAGCACCTGTATCCCGGGGATCTTTACCCCCATGGAGATCAACGGGAGGATGCTGGTCGACGGCGGCATTGTCGAAAACGTGCCGATCAGTCCCCTGAAGGAAATGGGCGCGGACATCATCATTGCCGTCGACCTGAATTCCGGCAACAAGCATAAGGAACCGGAGAACATCGTGGAAGTCCTGCTTCGGACCTTTGACTTTTTGATCAAGACCTCAACGGAGCTGCAAACCGAAAAAGCCCATGTGCTTATTGAGCCGGACCTTTCGGATTTCAATATGGTGGATATCGGCCAGGCTCCGGACCTTATCGAAAAAGGCTATTACGAAGCGGTAAAGGTCCTGAAGCAGCGGGTAAGGTCCTGAGCCTTTTCTTTAGCTGACCAATACCCGTGTCAGCTTACACCGTCCCGGACGGCCCTGGATCCGGCGGAATATTTTCTTTTCAATGTCAATAAAAAAAACGGACTCCGCCGGGAGTCCGTTTTATGTTTACCTGCTTATCCGCCGGTTTATGCTTCTTCTTTTTCCTTGCGGTGCTTTTCGACCACTTTGTCCTGGATCTCTTTCGGGACATATTCATAGTGGGAGAATTTCCGCCGGTAGAAGCCCCTGCCGTGGGAAATGGAACGCAGGGTGTTGGCATATTTGTACAGGTTCGCCAGGGGAACGGCGGCCTTGATGATCTGGTGGTGCCCGTCGCTGTCCATGCCGAGCACCTTGCCGCGCCGGGCGGAAATATCGCCCATCACATCCCCCATGTATTCCTCGGGGATACTGATCTCAAGCTCATAGATCGGTTCCAGAAGAATGGGGTCGGCCTTTTCAAATGCATCTTTGAAAGCTCCGCGTCCGGCGATCTGGAACGCAATATCCTTCGAATCCACCGGATGCTGTTTCCCGTCATAAAATGCAACCTTGATATCGATCACCTTGCTGCCGGTAAGGGGGCCTTCCACACATGCCTGATTTACGCCCTTTTCCACGGAGGGAACGAAAGAACGGTCAACGTTCATCCCGACCAGCTCGCTGACGAATTCCAGGCCTTCACCGCGTTCTTTGGGCTCGAGGCGAAGATAGACTTCGCCGAACTGACCGGCGCCGCCGCTCTGTTTCTTGTGGCGGTAATGCCCCTGGGCCGTCTTGCGGATGGTTTCACGGTACGGAATCTTCGGCTCGATCCGGTTGATCTTGATATTGTAGCGATCCTCGATCTTTTTCAGGGAAACCTCGATGCATTTCGCCCTGACCGGGACGATGGTTCTGCTTGAGTTCCGGATCAACCACATGATGAAAGCTGGGGTCTCCCTCGCGGATCTGCGTCAGTCCCATGCCGATCTTCTCTATCATCCCCTTGCAAGCGCTTCGACGGCCACCCTGATGATCGGATCGGGATAACGGATGGATCCGTACTCGGGATGGGCGCCTTGGGGTCGTAAAGCGTGCTGTGCGGTGTGCGTATCTTCAGTTTTACCACCGTTCCGATATCTCCGGCCTGTATTGCTTCCCAGTCTCCACACGATGCTTCCCGTTCATTGCAAAGATGGCCCCGAAACGTTCGGTCGAATCTGTTTCCGCGTCGAGGTCGATCCTGGCTTCAGTGTTCTGTACATCACCTAAAGAAGGATATTTCTCCAGATGCTGCTCATAGATGCTTTTGCAGCCACAAAGATGCTTGCAGGTTCGGAAGCGTCGACACTGCGGGTGATCGTTTCCTCTTCATGCCCGGGCCTGAATCCCTTCGCCTCTCCGGCCATCTCCGGAGAGGGAGCCAGTTCAGATAAAATATCGCCCAGGCGGCTGATCCCGACATTCTTTTCGGAAGAGACACAGACCAGCGGAAAAAGCGTACGTGAAGATACGGCGTTCTTCAGTCCGTTGTTGATCTCTTCGGAACTCAGTTCACCTTCATCAAAATACTTTTCAAGCAGACTGTCGTCGGATTCGGCAACCAGTTCCACAAGTTTCTCATAGAGTTCGTCAACCCTCGCCTGATGTTCCGAAGGGATCGCTTCTTCCTTGTAATTTCCCTTGTCGTCGAAAACAAGCAATTTTTTCTTGAGAACATCAACGAGCGACTTCAGCGCCGGTCCCTCATTTACGGGAAATTGCGCGGGGAAAACCCGGTCACCCCAGCGTTCCTGCAAAGCGCTAAGCACGGCATCAAAATCCGAGTGTTCCTTGTCCAGCATGGTGACGGCAATAAAAGGCGGGATGTTACGTTCTTCAAGGGCCTCCCAGGCCATTTCCGTACCGATCTCGATGCCGGAGGTGGCATCCACCGTCATCACAGCGGCATCGGCAACGTGTACAACGGCACGCAGCTCGCCGGAAAAATCAATGTAACCGGGAGCATCGAGAAGGTTCAGCTTTACACCGTGGTGATGAACATGCATCAGCGAAGCCCGCAGGGACATCTGTCGTTCGATCTCATCAGCAGTATGATCCGAAGTGGTCGTTCCTTCACGGACCGAACCGAGGCGGTTGATCTTCCCGTCATTTAAAAGAAAAGCATCCGCAAGGAGCGTTTTCCCGGTCCCAGAATGTCCAACCAGTGCAATATTCCGGATATCTTTGGTCAATGTTGTCATTGTATCTCCTCCATAATAGGTTTCATTTTCTATTTCAGTGCCTGTCGCACGACTTTCCCGGTCGCTGATCTCGGGAAATGATTCACATAAATAAAGGCATCCGGTATCTGGTACCGGGGAAGTTCTTTCTCCAGGAATGCGTAGAGTTCCTTGTCCTCCGGCCGTTTTCCGGTTTCGGGGATGATATAGGCATAAATGCTTTCCGAATACTCGTCCTTGGGTTTTCCGACCACCACCACATCCCTGACACGGGGATGCTTTGAAAGGACGGATTCCACCTGTTCGGGATACACGTCAAATCCGCGGACATTAATGACATAGGCCTTGCGGTCGATAAAGTAAAGGTGCCCGTCCATGTCCAGATATCCGAGGTCCCCGGTATGGTACCATCCGCCGCTGATATCATCTTTCAGCAGTTTTTGAAGGTCTTCGGTAAGGATCCCGGATACCACGCATATCTCACCGACCTCATTGTCCGCAAGCATTTTCCCGTCCTTCAGAAGTCCGAGTGAGATCTTGCTCAGTGCGGTCCCGATCGAGGAGGGTTTGTCGGCATCGGTGTTCACGGAAAGGATGGGGCCGGCTTCCACCATTCCGTATATCTTGAATACCGGGATGCCGAAACGCTTTATGAATGCCTCGTGAACATCTTTTTTTAAACGGCCCCCGCCGGTAATCGCACATTTGACGGAACCGGGAAGATAATCCTTGTCTTTTTGTATCAGTTCCCTGAAGTAGGCAGGTTCTGCAACAAGATACCGGGGGGCTGCATTTTCCAGCGCCTGAAGGCATTCCTCCTCGTTGTCACTGTCGCAGAAGGCCAGCGATGCTCCGGCATTGACCACGGCGTTCAGGACAACGACATATCCGAGAAAATGCGTCAGGGGGCACTGGCTGAAAACGACGTCGCCGGGCTTGTAGATGACCGCGTGGAGGTAGTCATTGGCATTGCGGTGAAGCTGGCTGTTCGAATATTTTGCATATTTTGCGGGGCCCGTGGACGCGCCGCTGTAAAAGATCACATTCGTATCATTGTCATCCGGGTTATAGGGACCTCCGAAAATGGGCTTGTCCCTATATTCCTCAAAACGGATGCTTTTTTTATACTGGCAATCATCCCCCAGGCCGATGAAGAGTTCGCAGCTCTCCAGAATGCTTGTGGCGCTGACGACATCCTCTTCATGCTCCGCATGATAGACGATCGCCGTCGCACTGCTGTCATCGATAATATACCGGAGCGCCAGGGACTTATAGTGCACATTCACGGGGATCATCACCGCTTCGAGGCGGGAAAGCGCCAGCCATGTATAGACGATCTCCGGCGAATTCCGCAGCATGACGACAACCCGGGTGTCCTTTCCTATCCCCTGCTGGTGAAAATGATTTGCCAGCCGCAAGGCCGATTCAAAAACCGACCGGTAGCTCAGGGTTTCCCGGCCGTGATAGATAAAAATATCATCCGGAGTTTTCTGCACCTGCTTAAAGAATGTCGAATAATTTGAAACGATAGTAAAAACTCCTTGATCGCTTTCCGTATAGCCGGATAATCTAAAGAGAATATCAACCTTAGTCAAGATTTTGATATGAAAGCAGGCCTTTTTATTTTATATTTCCGGATGGATCGCGATTATCTCAAAGCCGTTTTCCTGATGACCCTCTCTTCCCTCTCCTTCGCCGTAATGTCCCTTATGGTCCGGCTCTCCGGCGATATCCCGCTCTTCGAAAAAGTACTGTTCCGCAACGCTGTCAGCCTCTTTGTCGCACTCTTCATCATCCTGAAGAACGGCCAGACAATATGGGGGAAAAAAGAGAACCGGAAGTTCCTTGCTCTCCGCGGTTTCAGCGGCCTGATCGGCGTGATGCTCTATTTCTACAGCCTCAGTCACCTCAATATGAGCGATGCGACCATGCTGAACAAACTCTCTCCCTTTTTCGTCATCATCTTCGCCTCCCTTTTTCTTAAGGAACGTATGAACCGTTATCAGATCGGCGGCATTATCGTGGCTTTCCTCGCTTCCCTGCTGATCATTAAACCCCGCTTTGATATTGACGTTCTTCCGGCGCTCATGGGGCTGGGATCCGCCGTTTTTGCCGGATTCGCCTATGCGGTCATCCGCCTGTTGAATCTCCGGGGAGAATCCTCGGGTACGATCGTCTTCTATTTCTCGCTGATATCCTTTATCGTGGTCCTTCCGCTGGCGCTGACCGATCTGGTGATGCCCGGTCCCGCGGAATGGTTCTATCTTGTCGGAATAGGCGTTTTTGCGGGCATCGGGCAGATCCTGATGACCCAGTCCTACTTCTTCGCCCGCGCTTCGGACATCGCTCCCTACAAATACCTGCATGTGCTTTTCGCGGCGATCATCGGCATTGCCTTTCTGGGTGAAACGACCGATATACTGAGCCTGACCGGCAGTGTGATCATTGTGATGGTCTTTATCTATCTCTACAGGAAAAAATGCTGTCTGTAATAATCCCTTCCGCCGGTTGGCGAACGGGGTTGCTTTGCTAAGGGCACATCGTCGTTAACGATCTCTTGGAATGTGGGGCGTGGGGCGTGCGGCGCAGGGCCTGCATTGTCGATTTGTCGATTTGTCGAACTGCCGAGTTGATTCAACTCGACGACTAGACGACTACACGACTCGACGTTTTCAACCCCTCATCTCCGTTCGGGGTTGT
>JAGYLW010000050.1 GCA_018400915.1 Fidelibacterota bacterium | reverse complement strand
CTCTATAGTCTCCACCAACGTGTCATCCTGAATTTATTTCAGGATCCCCAGGATTTGACGATTGAATGCCTTACCTGCAGGATTCACAATAAGCAGTCTTCAGTCGTCAGATGGTGGGGATCCCGAAACCCGTTCGGGATGACGATGTACATTGTATCGCGCTTCGTCTCTTCGTTTCTCAGTCGTCAGATGGTGGGGATCCCGAAACCAGTTCGGGATGACGTGAAATGCTTTCTCTTCGTCCCTTCGTCTCAACTCTCAACTCTCAACTCTAAACTCTAAACTCTAAACGCCTCAACCTCTTCCCGGTGTTTCCCCGCGACAAAGATAAGCGCCGTCACACTGCCTGCTCCCGCCAGCAGGCTGATGATCACCGGCAGGCCCAGGGCGGTGGGGATCAGGCAGACAAGGATACTGATCAGCGCGACCGGGATCGCATACATCAGCTGGGTGTTGACGTGGTCGATATGATCACAGGCGGCGCCCATGGAGGAGAGAATGGTGGTGTCCGAGATCGGCGAGCAGTGGTCCCCGAAGATCGCGCCGGACAGGACGGCGCCGATGCTCATGTACATGGCGGCCGGGTCCGATGAGACCGCATACGCCAGGGGGATGGCCAGGGGCATCAGGATCCCCATGGTCCCGTAAGAGGTGCCGGTCGCGAAAGAGATCAGCGCGCCGAGGATGAAAATGATGGCCGGCAGAAGGAAATGAGGGATACGGCCCCCGATGATCCCCACGAGATAATCCGCCGTACCGAGTTTTCCGATCACACCGCTCAGGGTCCAGGCAAGGATAAGGATCGTGACGGTGATGACCATGCCGCCCGCACCCTTGATCCAGGCGTCGACGGCATTCTTCAAAGAATAGATTTTTTGCCGCCACCCCATGAAGATTGCGGTGAGGCTTGCAAGCACGGCCGCCTGTGTCATGGCGATGCTTGCGTTGGCGGCACTGAAACACAGGCGCAGCGTACTGAAAGAAAAGGCGCTGCGCACGGAAGCGATGAGCGCCGGATCATCGCCGGCGAGAATATTCTGATAACCGTTATAGAACAGTGCGGCAAAGGCACCGGCGATCAGGGTGAGCACCGGCACCAGGGCATTGGAGATCCGCAGCCGGTCCCTGCTGGCCACCGGAAGCTTTTCCGTGTCCACCGCAGACATAACCGTGGCGCCGTCGGCCACCAGTTTCCCTTCGAAATACGCACGGCGCTCCGCTTTCAGCATGGGGCCGAAATCCCGCCGGGACTTTGCACTGACGAAAATGAAAAAGAGGATGAGCAGACTGTAGAAACGGTAGGGGATCGTGTTGAGGAAAACGCTGTAGGCATTGACATCGAGCCCCAGGGCGTCATAGCCCTGCTTGATCAGCCCGAGTTCATAGCCGATCCAGGTCGAGATCAAAGCAATGTCGGCGATCGGTGCGGCGGTGGAATCGATAATAAACGCCAGTTTTTCCCGGGATACCTTCATTTTGTCCGTCACGGGCCGCATAATGGGACCGACGGTCAGCAGATTGGCGTAATCGTCGAAGAAAATGAATATGCCCATCAGCCAGGTGTAGATCTGCGCAGATGCCGCCGAGCGTGCACGCCGCGAGAGTTTTTCGGCGATCGCGCGCGTACCGCCCATCACCGAGATCAGCGCGATCAGTCCGCCGATGGTAAAGGTTTGGATCACGATGCCCGCATTCCAGGAATCGGACAGGGCCCGGACAAATTCCTTTGTCATAAGGATGAAAGCCTGCAGTACGGATGTCAGCCCCGTCCCGTCGTGAAGCGCCAGCAGATAGGTGCCCGAAAAGATCCCGATGAAAAGGGAGACGACGACATTCTTGCTGATAAACGCAAGGGTAATGGCGACCAGCGGCGGGATGAGGCTCCAGAACTCCCAGCCGCCGGAGAAACGCGAAGCCAGAAAGGGCATTGTCACAAGGAAGGCCAGGAGAAGAACAAGGGTGATCGTTCGTTTCATATCGGCAATATTATTATTTAAGCAGGAGGATCTTGCGCGTCAGCCGCGCCTGACCATTGAGCTTCAGATCACAGAGATAAATGCCCGAGGGGAGTCCGGAAGCATCCCAGCGGACGGAATAGCTGCCCGGTCTGCCGGCATGTTCCGCAAGGGTGTGTATCTTTTCTCCCCGCAAATTATAAATGTTGAGATGCACATCGGCGGGCATCTCCAGTGTGTAGCGGATGGTGGTCTCGCGGTTGAAGGGGTTGGGATAGACGTCAAGCAGGGCATATTCCCGGGGGAGCTCCCGGCCGACCGACACTGCAGACCTCGGCATGCTTACGGTGAGATCGTCAACGACAATATACCCGGAACTCTGCTCGTAACTGAAAGCGATATGCACATCGCTGTCTCTGTAGTTCCGCAGGCTGAAGTGATATTCCGCCCAGTCGTCGTTATGCGGGGCGATGGTCCCGAGCTCATGGACGAAACTGCTGCGCAGCGTATCACTCTGTGAGAGCAGGACCCTGCACTGCCTGCCGCTGGTCAGCATTTTTGCCCATACGCTCAGTGTGACCTGATCGTTGTCGGGGATGCGGATCTTCGGTGTGATCAGCCACTGGCCGGCACCGTCGAATCCGTAAGCCAAATTTCCGCTGTGCACCATGTCATAAGAACCATTCTCGAGAAAAAATTTCTCGGCACTATAGATCCACCCCTCAAGCCAGTGTTCAAATCCGCTGTAGGCCAGACGGACGGTATCGCCGGTATTCTTCCGGATACCCAGAACCGCCGCCTGACGTTCGGTAAAATCATATCCCTCTGCGGGCGCAAGGGCGCTGAGCAGGAACCAGCCGTCGTACTGCCCGCCCCATCCCCAGTTGAAATGGAAATAGGTATCGGTCGTGACCCGGTAACCGTCCAGAAGGTAGGCGTGCCCCCCGGCATCTCCCTGGCCGCGGTAGGGCACGGGATTGCTGTCATCCAGTTCCGATCGTATCATGGCCTCCCACTCTGTATCCGAACTGGAGTCCTTGTTCCGGAGGGTCATTCCGGGAGCATAGTCAAAATAACTGACCAGCGCATACATCATGTCCTCGTAGGTGGAAGAGGAGCCGTCGGGCTGAAGGTCCATTTCCACGGAGACGGCGGATTGATATAAAAGCCGCGAAACCTCGGCCACCTCATCCGCAGCGGACAGGCCGCTGAGGGAGTCCGGCATATTGTCCCAGTCGTAGTATGTGGTATCGTACCAGGCGCTGAGCGTGCTGTCCGTGGAATAGCTGAAGTAGGAACGCCGCCCGAAACCGCGGACCGGGTGACGGTAGTAACGCATCAGCTGTCCCATCACGACGGCCACGCAGCCGGCATACGCCTGCCGGTCCGAATATCCGGGCAGTGTCAGATAGGGGAACTGATCGTTGTAGTACGGAGACTGGTTCCACCGGCTGCTGATCAGGGGGGAGACTTCTCCCGAAACCGGTTTCCGGAACCCGGCGCTGCGGTACAGGTCCCAGTCGGGATGCGCTTCGCGGGAAGCGGAAACATACCTGCTTATCTGAAGGGTATAATCGCTGCAGTGCGCTTTGAAGGCAGGGTGCATGCTGTCCGAAGGGGCTGTGCGCGAATAGCCGAGCACCGGCGGGAAGGCGTCATCACGCGAAATGAGCAAAAACCCGCCGCCCTCAAAAGTGCTGAGAAAAAGCTGATCGGATATCACACGGAAGGAATCCGGAGTTTTCTCCGGAAAAAAGTTTTTCGACAGGTGTTTTGCCTCCTCAATATCCACCGGCCCGGCAAATAAAAAGGCGAATATCATCAGCAGAAAGGCGATGTGAAGATGTTTATGCATGGTCGGGACTCCGTACCTGTTGAATAAATTAACACACCGCAGGCGGGAATAAAACCTTTTTCAAAAAAGAATGAACAGCATCAGGCCGGGCCGGAAGTTGACAGGTGCGGGAACGTGAAGGGGAAAGCGTTACTGAAACAGTCCCCCGTGCGGCCCCGCCGTTCGATACCGGGGCCGGGCACCTGAGGCGGATCCCGGGATATGAAACTGCTGAAAGTCTCCATGGCATCAAAAATTGTTTTGACCTGTCCGGCTTTTTCTTATATTCGATGGACGCGTCAGAAAACACGGAGGGAAATAACCATGAAAAAAGCAACGCTTGCCTTTATGATCCTCCTCTTTGCCTTCTCATTGCCGCTGCAGGCGGATGAGATCGTGAAGACCGGGATCAACGTCGGTCCGCTTCCGTCGGTGGCTTACAATACCGACACCGGCTTTCAGTACGGCCTTCTGGCCAACATTTTCTTTTACGGGGACGGAGCGATCTATCCGGAGTACTACCATAATGTCTATGTTGAATGGAACCGGACCACCAAGGGCGCGGGCCTGGCGCAGATCGAATACGATTCCGAATACCTGATACCGGGCATACGCGTGACGGCGGATCTCAGCAATATCATTCAGCAGACCTGGGGGTTTTACGGATTTAACGGAGCGCAGTCCGTCTATAACGCCTCCTGGGTGGACGAAGGATCCGTGGCATACAAGAACCGCCTGTATTATGCCATGAAGCGAAACTATTTCCGTTTTCTTGTCAATTTTCAGGGCAATATCACCGGAGACAATTTCCGCTGGCTGGGCGGCCTGGGTTTTATGAACTTCAATGTGGGCTCTGTTACCGGGACCAATGCCTGGGATACGTCCTTTACCGATCCATCGACACTTTATGATGACTTTGTGAGCTGGGGCGCTATCCGCGAATCAGAAAAAGACGGCGGCATCGTCAGTTACCTGAAAGCCGGCGTGGTATACGATACGCGTGATTTCGAGGCCTGTCCCATGAAGGGAATGTGGGATGAATTTGTGCTCACCGCAGCTCCCGGATTTCTCGGGAACGAAGACGGCTGGCTGCAGATCGCCGCCATTCACCGCCAGTACTTTACCGTGATCCCTGAAGACCTTTCGCTGACATACCGCCTGGGATACCAGGGCGTTCTGTGGGGAAAAATGCCCTTTTATATGCAGGGGATGATGCCGAATTCACGGAAAACGGTTGACGGGCTGGGCGGCAACAAGACCGTACGCGGGATCATGCGGGCACGGATGGTCGGCGACGGATATCTCTACGGGAACCTGGAGGCGCGCTGGAAGCTCGTGTATTTCACGCTGGCCAACCAGAATTTTTACTTCGGGATTAATCCCTTTATTGACGCCGGCATGGTGGTACAGCCGTACCGTTACGACAGAACCGGTATTCCCGCGGAGCGTGTTGACGATTACATCAGCGGAGATGCAGAGAACATTCATGTCGGTTACGGGATGGGCATCAAACTGGCCATGAACCAGAACATGATATTGTCTGTGGACTACGGTTTTGCGGCGAATGCCAATGACGGCAGCACGGGGCTGTATATCGGACTGGGCTACCTGTATTAAGGACAGAGAAGGGCGGAAGCTCCCCGGCAATGCTCAATATCGCCGCGCATTGCATTCCGGGCATGACCGCCGTCCGGGGCGGATATCTTCTGAGCCTGAAGATGCGATAAATTTTCCGGATGCTGTTGCTTCCGGCCGTAAATTGTTCTAATTTCCGTCAGTTCATTTAAACATTTTCCGGGCAACCCGCAGGAAGGGACCGACTGCATATCAATAAAAAGCAAAGAGGTGCAATGATGGCAAAATACCGCATTGGATGGATGCCGGGCGACGGTGTGGGGAATGAGGTCATGGAGGCCGCGAATATTATCCTGGAAAAGCTGGAGCTGGATGCCGACCTGATCCACGGGGATATTGGCTGGAAATACTGGCAAAGCGAGGGAGACGCGCTTCCGCAACGTACGGTCGAGATGCTGAGGACGGTGGATTGTGCGCTGTTCGGCGCCATCACTTCCAAGCCGAAAGAGGAAGCGGAAAAGGAACTGGATCCCGAGCTGAGGAACAAGGGCCTCGTATATTTCAGCCCCATCGTCCGCATGCGCCAGCTTTTTGACCTGCATACGAACATGCGTCCCTGCAAGGCATACAAAGGGAACCCCCTGAACTACAAAGATGATATTGATATCACGATCTTCCGGGAAAACACCGAAGGCATGTACGGGGGTGTGGAATTCTATCCCCTTCCGCAGGAAGTGTACGATGTGCTGGACAAACACCATCCCAAAATGAAAAAATTTAAGGACGCCGGGGTGGAGAACACCGCGCTTTCCACCCGCATTATGACCCGGCAGGGTTGTGAGCGGATCGTTACCGGCGCTTTTGAATATGCAAAGGAATTCGGGAAGAAAGCCGTGACCGTCTGCGACAAACCGAACGTCCTGCGCGAGACCGGCGGGCTGATGGTCCGCACCGCGCGTGAGATCGCAAAGCAATACCCGGAGATTGAGCTCTGGGAAACCAATATCGATGCGCAGTGCATGTGGCTGGTCAAGAATCCCGAGAACTACGAGGTCATTGTGGCGGAAAATATGTTCGGCGACATTCTCAGCGACCTTTCCGCACAGCTGGTCGGGGGACTGGGATTTGCCTACAGCGGGAATATCGGGGACAAGCTGGCCGTCTTTGAGCCCACGCACGGATCCGCGCCGAAGTACTACGGTCAGTACAAGGTCAACCCCATCGCCATGATCCTGGCCGTGAAAATGATGCTGGAATGGCTGGGGGAAAAGGAGATGGCGGAACGCCTGGAAAATGCGGTCGCAACGGTGATCTCCGAAGGGAAGGTCCGCACCTATGACATGGGCGGCACCCACAGCTCCCTGGAAGTGGCGGAGGCGGTCGCAGCAAAATTATAGAGTCTGAACGCTTACCAGCTGCCTTCTTTCAGCACCGTTTCGATCATCGCCAGATAATTTTCGGGTTTCACGTATTCGGGAATGGAGTTCGAGGAACCGGCGCACCAGCCGCCTTTCCCCCTTACAATTTCAATGAAATCCCGGGTCATCTTGCGGATCTTTTCCGGTTCGGCGCGGCAGAGCTGATCGACATCGATACCGCCGCAGAGACAGAGCTGATCCCCGTAGCGTTCCTTAAGCTCCGCCATGTCCATGGAGATGGGTTCCAGCGGATGCAGGCTGGTGATGCCGATGTCATTGATCAGGTCGTCCATAATATCGTAGAGCACACCGTCGGAGTGAAAAATGAAGGGGATATTGCGTGCCTTCGCCAGGTCCCCGATGCGCTTCATGTAGGGAAAAAGGTTTTCACGGTAAAAATCGGGGCTCACCATCAGTCCCGAAGAATAGGCCAGATCGTCACTGTACCATAGCACTTTCACAAAATCCATGCCGGCCATGGCCTCGAACATGCTGACCACCAGCTCCCCGACCTTTTCGAACATCGCGGTAATAAGCTCGGGATCCTCGTAGATCTTCATGGAGAAATTCTCAAACCCCAGCATCTCCCAGACCGTGGTGTAGATATCCCCGTACTGGCCGATGATGCCCATGCCATCCGGTATGGTCTTTCCCGCTTCTTCCAGGCGGGAATAATCAAGGTCGGCCTTCTTTACCCAGGGATATTTTTCAAAGGATTCCCAGTCGTGCACCACGCCATCGTGCTCCGACGACCAGGAGCGGTCGGCGGCGACATTGGCGTTCTTTGCAACGGAGCGCTGCGTGTCGATGTTGATCCCGGGCTGGACCTTGATGAAATCATAGCCCAGGCTGCGCATAAAATCGATCTCGTCTTTTACGCTTACCGCCGGGCGGCCCATGATCTTTTCCCGCATCTGGGGGTGAATACCCAGTTCGATCAGCGGAATATAATCGTTGGTCCGGTTGAACAGGGTCTGCTGAAAATGTTCGAAGTCGGGTTTGTGCAAATGAGAGAACATATATTCCCTTTATGTTATGCGCTGATATCCATAAGGCGTTTGGCTTCCCGCACCGCCTGGTTGGCGTTCTTGGCGTATCCTTCCGCACGGATCTCCTCGGCAAAACCGGGCGTGACGGGGGCGCCGCCGATAAAGACCTTGTTCTTCAGGTCGTTGTCCCGCAGAAGTTCTATCACGTTCTTCATGTTTTTCATGGTGACGGTCAGCAGCGCGGACATTCCGACAAGGGCGTCCGGGTCTTGCTTTGCGGCATCCAGGAATTTCTGTGCCGGCACGTTGATGCCGAGGTCCTCGATCTCGAAACCCGCGCCCTCAAGCATCATGCAGACCAGGTTTTTGCCGATATCGTGCATGTCACCCTGCACCGTCCCGATAATGACCTTCCCGAGGATCAGGTCGGAGCCTTTGAGCAGAAAGGGCCGGATCAGTTCGAGTCCGGACTTCATCGCCCTGGCGGAAAAAAGCATTTCCGGCACAAAGATCTCATTATTCTCGTATCGTTTCCCGACGATGGTCATGGCCGGAATAAGGGCCTTTGAAAGAATCTCCTCCACATCGGTCTTTTCGTCGATGGCTTTTTGCGTAAGTTCACGCACTCCCGCCTTCCCCTGCATTGTTTTCGGGAATTTCGAGCCTGCATCTATGTGTCCCTGTACGACGCATTCCTTGATCTTTTCCAGTAATGACATATGCACTCCTTATTCGATTGCCGGTAACCGGATTAATATATTGTTCATACAGGCAAGATTCAATGAAAATCGGTGTTCCGCAGATGTGCAGGGATGAATTGATGAAAAATGAAATATTGGGAAAAAGAACAAAGTATGAGGATAAAGGCAGGGACCGCCCCGGCAGAAAAACAAGGAGGCGCTCAGGGGCCGCTTCCCCGCTGACGGAGATGCGGGAGGACCCACTTTAAGGTGCGCGGACGGCGGACAGGTTCAGGAACAAGATTATGCGTGATATTGGCACAAAAATATTCTATCTTTGAAAAGACAAGCAATATCCGAATCAAAAGGAGAAAGCGATGAAACGATTAAAAGAGATCCTTTCCAATATTCAAAAACTGGAATCGGCGGCTTCGGTCCTGCACTGGGACCAGGAAACCCATATGCCGGAGGGCGGGGGTGCATTCCGTGCCGAACAGCTGGCCTATCTGGCCCTGATCAAGCACCGGATGGTCACCGGCCGCGAACTGCGGGACGAGTTGATCCGCCATATTGATTACGACAGCGGAAAGATCGTGAACATTACCCTGAGCAGGGATGAGAAACGCCTGGTCTCCCTGGTCCGGAAGGACCTGAAAAAACTGACGGCACTGCCGGACCGTTTTGTGGAAACCATGTCACGGCATGTGTCGAATTCCCAGCAGGCCTGGATCAAAGCAAGGAAAAACAAGGATTTTTCCGCTTTTGCTCCCTATCTGGAGAAGATGATCGAACTGAAAAAACAGGAAGCGGAATACTACGGGTATGAAGACAAACCCTACGATGCGCTGCTGGATGAGTTCGAGCCGGGCATGACCACCGAACGTGTCGCAGCCTTGTTCGGTGAACTGAAGCCCCGGCTGACAGGTCTGGTGGAGCGCCTTCAGCGGAAGGATCCCGCTGACAGAAAGATCCTGGAACAGAAATTCGATACCGGAGAGCAATGGGCCTTCGGCATGAAGATCGCGGAAGCGATCGGGCTGGACCTGCAGCGCGCACGTCAGGATGTGTCGGCACATCCTTTTACGATCGGATTTCATCCGGACGATGTGCGCATCACGACACGCCTGAATGAGGACGACCTGCTTTCCGGGCTTTTTTCCACAATACACGAAAGCGGTCATGCGATCTATGAACAGGGCCTGTCAAAGGAATATTACGGCACACCGCTGGGGCAGTCCGCCTCTTTCGGTATCCACGAAAGCCAGTCCCGCCTCTGGGAGAACATGATCGGGCGCAGCCGGGAATTCTGGTCCTACGCCCTGCCCCTGCTGCAAACCCATTTCCCGAAGCTCAAGGAGGCCGGCCTGGAGGACTGGTACCGCATGATCAATGTTGTCAGGCCTTCCCTGATACGCGTGGAAGCGGATGAGGTGACATATTCCCTGCACATCATGCTGCGTTTTGATATTGAGAGCAGGATGATCAATGAGGATATGAAGGTCGATGATCTGCCCGGATTGTGGAATGCAAAGGTGCAGGAATACCTCGGTATCAAACCGAAAAATGACGCCGAAGGCGTGCTTCAGGATGTGCACTGGTCCATGGGCGGTATCGGTTATTTTCCCTCCTATGCCATGGGAAATCTTTACGCCGCCCAGATCTTCGGACAGGCGCAGAAAGCGATCCCGGACCTTCTGGAAAGAACGGCCGCCGGAGATTTCCTTCCGCTGAAGACATGGCTGAATAAAGAGGTGCATCTGCAGGGCCGCCGCTACGATCCGGAGGACCTGGTGAAAGTCATTACCGGCAAAGCGCTGAGCGCCGATCCCTTTATGGATTACCTGGAAGAAAAATACGGTGAAATTTACCATCTGTAAATCCGGCGCCTGATCATCATTTCCGTGTTTTCAGGAAACATGCGATTTCCGTCCGCAGGAGGCGTTCCGGGTTATGAGCGGAGCCGTCAGGAGCTTCTTGCCCGCTTCACGGCCCGCAGCCATCCGGCATAAAGGCGTTCACGTTCCGCTTCTCCCATTTTCGGATGAAAACAGGTGAATTTCCCGCTGCCGGTTCCGGTATCGCGGGAAGTACGGAACCCGCAGGCAAGTCCTGCGATACGGGCGGCGCCCAGGGCGGTGGATTCCCGCACGGAAGTACGCCGAACGGGGCAGTTGAGCAAATCCGCCTGGAACTGCATCAGGAAATCATTCTCCGTGGCGCCGCCGTCCGCGTTGAGGGCGGTCAGCCCCACCCCCGAATCCCGCTCCATGGCGTCCAGTACATCCCTGCACTGATAGGCAATGGATTCCAGGGCGGCCCGGACAATGTGCTTTGCCGTGGATCCCTGGGTCAGGCCGCTGAGGGTCCCCCTTGCGTCCATATCCCAGTACGGGGCTCCGAGGCCGCTGAAAGCCGGCACAA
>JAGYLW010000005.1 GCA_018400915.1 Fidelibacterota bacterium | reverse complement strand
AAATATTATTACACGAAGTAAAATATTAAATTTTTCATCGCACCCCGCATTCCTGTCAAAGTTCATATAATAATACAAAAATAAAATTACCGTGTCAAACGAAAAAAACCTTTGTTTGAACTTTTTTAGAGCTTAAATTCACACGCTTTTTTAAATGAAGGGAAGGTATTGATCATTGATGATTATTGCGATCGACGGACCTTCCGGATCCGGAAAGAGTTCAACGGCAAAGCGGGTTGCAAAAGCCCTGAATTTTGTTTACCTTGATACCGGTGCCATGTACCGCGCGGTATCCGTGGGTGTGCTGCGGTCCGGGATCGCCCCGGAAAATTCTGAAGAAGTCGCTGAGGCGGTCCGTCACATGACAGTGCTTTTCCGTAAAGGAAAGGTATTGCTGGACGGCCGGGATGTGACGACAGCCATTCGTGAGGATGCCGCCAATAAGGCGGTAACACCCGTAAGTGCCAATCCCGCCGTACGGAAACTTCTGGTTGAAAAACAGCGCGCGTATGCGCGTGATCATGACGTGGTCATGGAAGGCCGTGACATCGGGACGGTGGTATTCCCGGATGCGGACTATAAGTTCTTTCTGACCGCCGAAATCGGGGTTCGCGCGGAAAGGCGCATGAAAGAAGCTCCGGACGCACTCAGCCTGGAGGAGGTAAGGGACGACCTGCAGCGACGGGACGAATATGATGCTTCCCGGGAGCACTCCCCGTTGAAGTGCGCCGCGGACGCCATTGTGATCGATACCACGAATATGACATTACAGCAGCAGACTGATAAAATATTATCATTGATAAGAGAGCCAAAAAATGGAGGAAAATGAATGGCTGAAGAGTTAAAAAAAGTAGAACCCGAAAACCCTCAGAGCGAAGACACCCGGGAAGTAACGGAAGCACAGGAAGACCGGACCGGAGATGTTGAAGCGATGAAAAAAGAAGAAACTTCCGCAGAAGGCACTTCCGCTGAAAAGGCAGAGGAAACAGGCACAGAGGAAACAGAAACGGCGGCTGAAGAAGCGGAGAAAGAAGTCAATACGGAAGAATCCGCAGAGAAAGCCACGAAGGAGGACCTGAAATCCGAAGCGGTCTCGGAGGAAGCTCCGGAAGAAGCGGACAAGACCGCAGACGAAAAAGGCGGAGAAGAAGTTTCTGACGATGTACCGGCAACTGAGGCTGATAAAAAAAATGCCGGCGACATCTATGATCAGATCGCTGTCGTAAAACGCGAGGACGTTAAATCCGGGGATGAACATGAAGTCAATCCCGAACTTGAAGAGATGTATGAAAAAACATTGAACAAGTTCAGCAATAACGAGCGTGTGAACGGACACGTGATCCGCATCACGGACAAAGAGGTGGTCGTGGATATCGGTTTTAAATCGGAAGGACTGATCCCGCTTGAAGAATTCGGGAATAATGTTCCTGAACTTGGTGATGAAATTGAGATTTATGTAGATAAGATCGAGGACCGCAAGGGGCAGCTGATCCTTTCAAAGAAGAAAGCGGATTTCCTGCGTGCCTGGGACCGTATCAAAGAAGTTTATGAGGAAGACGGCATTATTGAAGGCTATGTCATCAAAAGGATCAAAGGCGGTATGGTCGTTGATCTCGGCGGTGTCGAAGGTTTCCTTCCCGGTTCACAGATCGATGTGCGTCCGGTGATCGATTTTGATTCCTATGTCGGCAAGACCATGGAATTAAAGATCGTGAAGCTGAACGAGGCCCGCAAAAATATCGTGGTAAGCCGCAAGGAGATCCTTGAAGAAGCCCTGAAAGAAAAACGCGAGGAATTGCTGAGCCAGATCCAGGTCGATCAGGTGCTCAAAGGCCGTGTAAAAAATATCACCGATTTTGGCGCTTTTATCGATCTCGGCGGTGTTGACGGACTTCTGCACATCACGGACATGTCCTGGGGCCGCATCAAGCACCCCTCGGAAATGCTTTCCATCGATGACGTGGTGGAAGTGAAGGTAATTGATTACAATACCGAACGGCAGCGCGTGTCACTCGGACTGAAGCAGCTCGAGCCGCATCCCTGGGAAGATATCGAACAAAAATACCCCATTGACTCCGTTGTCAAAGGCCGGGTGGTCTCGATCACCAACTACGGCGTTTTCGTGGAACTGGAAAAGGGCGTCGAGGGCCTGGTCCATATTTCGGAGATGAGCTGGACACAGCACATCAAACACCCCTCGGAGATCTATCAGATCAATGATGAGATCGAGGCCAAGGTCCTGGATATTGATGCTCACGACAGGAAAATCTCGCTCGGTGTCAAACAGCTGCAGCCGGATCCCTGGGAAGCGCTGGAAAAGAAGTACGCTCCGGGTATGAAAGTACGCGGCGTGGTGCGCAACCTGACCCAGTTCGGCGCCTTTGTTGAGATCGAGGAAGGGATTGACGGGCTCGTCCATGTCTCGGACCTTTCCTGGACACAGGTGGTACGCCATCCGAAAGAGGTCCTGCAGAAGGATCAGGAGATCGATGTGGTCATCCTGGACATCAACAGCGAAGCCCGGAAGATCTCCCTCGGATATAAACAGCTGAAGCCCAATCCCTGGGAAGCGCTGGAGAAAAAATACAAACCCGGGAAAATGGTCAAGGCCAATGTCCTGAAGATCCTCGATAAAGGGATCATCATGACCATTGAAGGCGAGGAAGTAGAGGCGATCGTTCCCCTCTACAATAAGTCCAAGAAGGAAAAACGTGATTACACACGCAATATCAATGTCGGAGATGAACTTGAGCTTCGGGTCGTGGAAGTGCGGCCGGATGATCGCAAGATCGTGCTGGCCAGTGAAGACCTGAGCCTTTCCGAAGACGACAAGGATATTGCCAGGGTTATGGCCAAACAGGAAGACTTCACTCAGAAAATTGAAATTCCGGATAATGTCCTGAACAAGTTCCAGGAAAAGAAAAGCAAAGCGGATCCTGAAGAGAAAGTGGAAAAAAGCGACGCCAAACAAAAGAAAAGGCCGAAAGAACCTAAACTGGGAACCTGAACCAGAACCTGAACCAGAACCAGAACCTGAAACGGAGACTGCAAAAACCGCAAGCGAACCAAAGCAAAAACAGCCGTAAAGAAAGCGGAAGAAGCCTCCGGCGAAGGAACGGAACCCGAAGCGGAAAAGACAGTGGAAAAAACGACCGAAAAAAAAGAAGCGAAAAAGGAGGCGAAATCCGCAAAGGAAGCTCCTGCCGCTAAAAAAGTAAAAAAGACCTCCGACAGCAAAGAGACAGGACCGGAAGAAGCAGAAGACAGCGAAACAGGAATGGAAACGGAAACAGGACCGGAAGAAAAGGAAAAAGACCAGGCGTAAACGGTATAACGTTCACAGAAAAAGCCGCTCCGGAAAGAGCGGCTTTTTTATTTTACCCAATACCCTTCCGGATACCTCCCGGTGATAAGAAGAAATGCCGCTGAATTGAAAGAATAATACACGGATCACCGGATATTTTATTTTAAATTGTGAAATACAATTATTATCTTTAAATTTAACAAATTGTCAGGACCGGCAGGATGAAAAATATTTTACCAAAAATGATTGTTTCCGTTGCGGCGGTGATCTTCTGGCTGCTGATCGTGGCCGGCCAGGAATACGTGACCGTCAGGGAGGTCTCCCTGAAAGTGTACGATCCGCGGTCGGAGGTAACCCTGGGGAAGGCCCTGCCGGAACATGTCAATGTGCGCGTGGAGGGCCCCGGACATATCCTTTATTTCCAGAGATGGATGAAAAATGCGTCCCTTGTGCTGGATGTCGGCACCATTTATCAGGATCAGCGGATCTCTTTAAAATCCTATTTCGAGCAGCGGCCGAACCAGGTGATCCTGCATCCGGAGATCACCTTTCTTGAGATCGTATATCCCGACAGTGTCGATATCGTGATCGAGAACAAGGTCACCAGAGAGATCCCGCTGGAGATCGCATCCGATATTTCCGTCAGGTCCGGCTATATTCAGGTGGACGAATCCGTTCAGAGCCATGTGACGGTCACCGGTCCCGAAAATCATGTGAATTCGCTTGATCATCTCCGCACGGAGACACTGAAAAAAGAAAATGTGGACATGTCCTTCAGTGCAGAGATCAGTGTGATCAATCCGGATCCCGAACTTCTGAATCTCGATCCCGGGAAGGTAAAGGTTGCCTTTGAGATCGAGATGATCGGTGAACGCAGCATTCATAATATTCCGGTAAAAGTTCGCAACCAGCCTCCCGATCTGGAACTGCAGCTTATCCCCGATGCGGTAAGCCTCCGCATTACGGGAGGGAACGGGCGCATCCAGGACCTCGCCCCGAACGATTTCCTCGTGCATTTTGATTATCTTGCGCAGTGGTTCCCCAATAAGCATTATTATCCGGTGAATATCGATCCCCCTGAGGAAGTCCTGGATATCATAAGCATCAATCCGGAAACGATCGAAGTGGTAGTGATAAAAAGGAACGATGAATAAAAAAAAAACACATCCCTGTATCCTCGGGATTGAATCATCCTGCGATGAGACCAGCGCAGCCGTTCTCAGCGGTTTTGACGTAAGATCCCATATCGTATATTCCCAGATGATCCACAAAAAATACGGCGGCGTGGTTCCGGAACTGGCCAGCCGCGCCCATGAACATGCCATTTCACAGGTAGTGGAATCCGCCTTTGATCAATGCGGCTGCCGTCCCGCGGAGATCGATGCGGTTGCCGTGACCTGCGGACCCGGGCTGATGGGAGCGCTTCTGGTGGGGCTGAATTATGCGAAGGGCTTTGCCCTGGCGCAAAATATTCCCCTGATCGCGGTGAATCACATTGAGGCGCACCTTTATGCACCCATGCTGGAATTTCCGGAACTTGAGCCCCCCTTCCTTTGCCTTCTTGTCTCCGGCGGTCATACGATGCTGGTGGATGTGCGCGGACTGCGGGATTTTGAGATCCTCGGTTCGACACGTGACGATGCTGCCGGAGAATCATTTGACAAGACCGCCCGCCTCCTGAAGATCGGGTACCCCGGCGGTCCGGTGATCGATACCCTCTCTGATTCCGGCAACCGGAATGCAGTGCGTTTTCCGCGTTCCCTGCTGGAGGCAGGGAGCCTGGACTTCAGCTTCAGCGGTATGAAAACGGCAGTCCTGCATTACGTCAACCAAAAGAAGCACATTACCGACAGAGATAAAGCGGATATTGCCGCCGGTTTTCAGGAAGCGGTCGTTGACGTGCTCGATGAAAAACTCCGCCGGGCGGTAAAACGCAGCGGTCATAAAAAGGTCGTGCTGGCGGGCGGCGTTGCCGCGAACCGGCGTTTAAGAGAGGTCCTGGGAAAGACCGCGGAGCGGAAAAACCTGCGTTTATACTATCCGCCGCTGGAGTACTGTACCGATAATGCCGCCATGATCGCCGCCACCGGGGTGATGTATTACCGCAAAGGCATGTTTTCCAGCATGGAGGTACCCGCGGTGCCGAATTTGAAATTAACATCAGGGAGTGAAGGATGATCATCGTATTCAAGCCGAATGCAAGCGAAGCACAGATGGAACAAGTACACGACTACCTGAGTGCTCACGGTTTTGAGATCCATCCCAGCCGGGGGAAGGAATATACGCTTTACGGGGTCATCGGCAATACCCAGAAACTTTCACCCGAGTATTTTAAGGGTTTTGACGGGGTTTCCGACGCCTTCCGGGTGGTCGAATCCTACAAACGCTGCTCGCGGAGCTTTCATCCGGGAAATACAAAGGTGAAGATCGGGGACGTGACCGTCGGCGGCAGGGAGATCGTAGTGATTGCGGGCCCCTGCTCCGTGGAAAATAAGAACATGATCAAAAAAATATCGCTTGATGTCGTGCCGCATGGTGCGAACATGATACGCGGCGGCGCCTTTAAGCCCCGTTCCTCGCCCTACAGTTTTCAGGGACTGGGGAAAAAAGGGCTGGAATATCTCCGGGAAGCCGGTGACAGGACCGGGGCACCGGTCGTGTCGGAGATCATGGCCATCCAGGATATTCCGCTTTTTGAAAAGTACGTTGACGTAATACAGATCGGTGCGCGCAACATGCAGAATTTTGCCCTTCTGAAAGAACTGGCGAACATCACAAAGCCCCTGTTGCTGAAACGCGGTATTTCCGCCACGGTTGAAGAATGGCTCAATTCGGCCGAATATCTTGCAAGCAAGGGGAATCAAAAGATCATCTTATGTGAACGGGGAATAAGGAGTTTTGAACGGTCCACGCGATTCACCCTTGATCTTTCGTCCGTGCCGGTCATCAAGAAAAAGTCCCATCTGCCGGTCATTGTCGACCCAAGCCACGCCATGGGGCAGAGTGAATATGTCATTCCCATGGCGCGGGCGGCGATCGCGGCGGGTGCCGACGGGATTATGGTGGAAGTGCATCATGATCCCCGCAACGCCCTTTCCGACGGTCCGCAGTCGCTGTCCGTCGAAGCTTTCAGAGCATTAACCCATGAGATCGAAATGATCTCGGAAGCCCTCGGAAGAAAATTTGTCAGAGCAAACACGTAAATACCGTTCTTTTTCGCTTATCGGTTACGGGCGGTTCGGAAAACTGTGGGCGGATATCCTTTCCGGACACGGCAGGGTTTTTGTCTATGAAAAAGATCCCGTGAACATCCCCGGGACCGCGGCGAACATACAGTTTACGGATCTTTATACCGCTCTGAAACAGGAGGTGATCTTCCTCTGCATACCTATTTCGGCCATCGAACCGTTCCTGCGCGATCATGCCTCCCGCATTCCGGAGAACGCTACGGTCATAGAGATGGCTTCCGTGAAATCCCTGCCGGGAACCTGGATGGACAGGCATATCCCGGGCATCCGGCATCTTGGGGTGCACCCTTTGTTCGGTCCTGACAGTTACGATAATAATCAGGCCAGGCTCATGGTCATTACACCTTCGGAGCAATATCCGGGACTTTCCGCTGAATGGGATGAGATACTGACTTCCTGGCGTTTCCACACAAAGATACTGAGCCCGGAAGTGCACGACAAAAGCATCGCCTATTCCCAGGGGATCACGCATTTTATCGGGAATGTTTTGAAAAATATGGGGCTTCCGGAAAGCGCCACGCCGACCCGGGGCTACAATATGCTCCGGGACGTGGAGAGGTTCTGCAGTAACGACACCTCGCAGCTTTTCCGCGACATGCTCCTGTACAATCCGCATTCCATGGATATGTTCAGGCTTTTTTTAAAGGCAAGTCATGAAGTATCCGCCTGTATCCGCAGGGAGAACGTGCAGTATACCGGACCCATGACCCTCGGTGTGATGGGAGAGGAAGGCAGTTTTTCTCATGAAGCCGGAAAGACATGGCTGAAAAACAAACATATACACAAGGGGAAAATATCCTGTCTGACAACGGCGGAAAAGGTTTATGACGCACTCCGGTTCGGCCTTGTTCAAACCGGGCTGTTACCGGTGCAGAACGCCGTCGGCGGGATGGTGATCGAAACGGTGGAAGGGCTTGCGCGTTACAACTGCAAGATCTCGGGCTTTTTTCCATTTCCCGTGGTGCAGTGTCTGCTGGGGAGAAGGGACGTAAAGGCGGAAAAACCCCGCGCGTTACATTCCCATCCGCAGGCCCTGCGGCAGTGCAGGGATTACCTGGCAAAGCATTATCCCGGAATACCCCTTGTCGAGGAGGAAGATACCGCTGTGGCTGCCCGGAAACTTGCGGCCGGGGAACTTCCGCGGGACGCCATGGTCATCGCATCGGAAGTCTGCGTTGAACGTTATCAGTTAAAACTGATCGATAAGAACATACAGGACCTTGCGTATAACGTGACGGATTTCATTACCGTCGTCAACAATTAGAAATATGAAAACAGCACAGGCAAAGATCATCGAACCGGTGGAAAGGGTACGCGGACAGATAACCCCCCCGGGGGATAAGTCCATCAGCCACCGCGCGCTGATGTTTGCGGCCATCGCAAAAGGCCGTTCAAAGATCCGGCATTTAAACATCGGTGCGGATGCACTCTCCACCGTTTCCTGCCTGCAGAAGCTCGGTGTCAATTTCCAGCTGGGAAAATTTACGGTTGACGTGGACAGCCCCGGTTTTTCGGCATGGCAGCAGCCTCCGGACGGTGTGCTGCACTGCGGAAATTCCGGAACGACCGTCCGCCTTCTCAGCGGCCTGCTGGCCGGACGCGATAATATGTCGGTAAGCCTGCAGGGTGATAATTCGCTGAGCCAACGGCCAATGCGGAGGATCATCGATCCCCTGGAAAAGATGGGAGCGGATATCCGTTCACGCGACGGCTATCTGCCCCTGAAGATCAGGGGTGCACCCTTAAAGGGCATCTTCTACCGGCTTCCGCTGCCGAGCGCACAGGTCAAGTCCTGCGTTCTGCTTGCCGGATTGTCCGCAAAAGGCAAAACCTATGTGGAGGAAAAGCTCAGGTCCCGGGATCACACCGAGACACTGATGAAAATGTTTCACATTCCGGTCTTCAGGAACAAGAACACAATTTCCGTGCATACGCTCCGGAGGACGATACCGGGTTTTCAGTATGATGTTCCCGGGGATCCTTCTTCCGCGGCTTACTGGGTGGCGGCGGGGGCCCTGCCGCTGAAAAGCCGGCTGCTGCTGCGGAAGACCTCACTGAACCCGACCCGCATATCCTATTTGAAACTCCTGAAACGCTGCGGCGCTAATATCGATATCTTGCAGAATAACAAAAGCCTGGAGCCGGAAGGCGATATCGTTGTCCGGACCTCTGCGTTGCGGAATTTTCACATACACAGTAAACAGGTGCCGGGAATGATCGACGAACTGCCCCTGCTTGCGCTTATCGCAACGCAGGCAAAAGGCAGGAGCGTGATCAGCGGAGCGAAGGAATTGCGGTATAAGGAAAGCGACCGTATTGCCAGTACGGCCGCCATGCTCAGGGCTCTCGGTGCCGAGGTTGAGGAATTTGAAGATGGTATGGAGATCACGGGGGGTATTCCACTGAAAGGCGGGAAGGTTGATGCAAAAGGGGATCACCGTATTGCCATGGCGGCATCCGTTGCGGGACTTCTGTCGGCCGCCCCCGTTCATATCCGCGGATGGTCCTGTGTGAACATCTCCTATCCGAACTTTTACGACACAATGGAAAGAATAGGCCGCTCATGAAATTTGCGTTATTCGGACATCAGATCGGGTATTCCCTGAGTCCCGGCATACACCGTGAGATCGCCGGAGCGGAGTTTGACTACCGTATCCTTGATGTTCCCCCGGAGGAATTTGATCAGGCAGTGGAAGAACGTCTGCCGGAATTCAGCGGATTCAATGTGACGACCCCCTATAAAGTGCGCATTATGCGGCATTGTGACGCATTCGATCCGCCTGTCCGGAAGATCGGCGCCGTGAACACGGTGCTGAACCGGGAGGGGAAATGGACCGGGTTCAATACGGACTACCTGGGATTCATGCGTGCTTTCAAAAAGAACATCCCGGATTTTCTTTCTTACCATCCCGTGGTGGCGGGATACGGCGGTGCTGCCAGGGCGGTGCTGTTTGCCCTGCGGAAAATGGGTTTTTACGCCGCGACCGTTTACGGGGGAAACAGCAGGGAAAAACGTCTGAACTTCATTTTTTCCATGAAAAGGCAGCTGCACATGCAGTTGCTGACGGTCCTTCCGGACATGCCGCGGATCTGGATCAACTGCACGCCCGCGGGGAGCGAAAGGGCACCCGGGGTTCCCGGCGAGCTTATTCCCGGACGCAGAGACGACATCCTGTTCGATCTGAATTATGCGCCCGTTCCGACCTTTCTTGAGAATGCGGCGGGGCAAAAAGGGATAAAAACGTTCAACGGGCTGGAAATGCTTGTATTCCAGGCCGTTGAAGCGCAGAAGATCTGGCGGATAAACACATTTCCCAGGAAAACGGAGACGGACGGGATGAGGTCCCGGAAAAACACGGACATTCCATCATCGGCGGAGAAGCAATGAAAGCAAGCATTCAGTACATGACGGGAGGCGAGAGCCACGGTCCGGCCATGATCGCGATGATCCGCGGCCTGCCTGCCGGATTCAGCCTCGATATGGAGAAGATCAATTATCAGCTCTGGCGGCGTCAGCAGGGATACGGCCGCGGGGGACGCATGAAGATCGAAAAAGACAAGGTGGCCGTGCTCAGCGGATTGCGGGGAGGAATGACACTTGCCTCACCGCTCACGCTGATGCTGCAAAATAAGGATTATCTCAGCTGGCAGGATAAAATGGATCCCGTTGCCGCCGATATGAGCGAAAAAGTCCGGGTGCCGCGGCCGGGTCATGCGGATTACGCCGGCGTGAAAAAATATGCGTTTGACGATATCCGGAATGTACTGGAGCGCGCTTCGGCACGTGAAACGGCGGCCCGTATCCTGGCGGGAGCCGTATGCAGGCAATATCTTGAAGCCCTGAACATCCGGCTTTATTCCCATGTTATCCGTCTGGGAACGGTATGTTCTGAAATGCGGGCCTGTGAAGCATTGCTGAAAAAGGCGGACGATTCCGACGTGCGCTGTATTGACGAAACGGCAGCGGAGAGAATGCGGCAAGCCATTGACGCCGCCGGGGCGGCGGGCGATTCGCTCGGCGGTGTTTTTGAGGTCTGCGTCTACGGTTTACCCGCGGGTCTGGGGAGTTATGTGCACTGGGACGATAAGCTTTCTTCCATGATCGCCGCGGAGATCATGGGCATACAGGGAATCAAGGGCATCGGCTTCGGTGCCGGTTTTTCCTCCGCGGATCTCCCCGGAAGCCGGTATCATGATGAATTTGAGATCGCGGAGGGGAAAGTCCTGCGAACTTCCAATTCCGCCGGCGGACTGGAGGGAGGGGTGAGCAACGGAGAAGTACTGAGCTTCAGTGCCGTGATGAAACCCATTCCCACGCTGACAAAGCCGCTGAAAAGCTTCCATATCGAAAGCATGGAGGAAATGAAGGCGCATAAGGAACGCAGCGACACCTGCGCCCTGCCGGCCGCATCCGTCGTTGCGGAAAATATCACCGCCGTTCCGCTTCTGAATGCGCTGCTGTCCCGTTTCGGCGGAGATACGTGGAAGGATCTGAAAGCAAGGGCCGCCGGTGATGAATGACCGCGCCGTCCATATCTTTCTCATCGGAATGATGGGAGCCGGAAAAAGCTCCGTGGGAAGACGCCTTGCCGGGATCCTGCATCGCGATTTTATCGATCTGGACACACTGATCGAAGCGGAAAGCGGGAAAAGCATTCCGGAGATCTTTCAGGAGGAGGGGGAAGCGGAATTCCGCAGACGGGAAACGGAGACCGCCCGAAAGCTTGATCTCCGGCGGCCGGCGGTTATCGCTGCCGGAGGTGGTTTCCCCCTGAGGGAAGAGAATATGCGCTGGATGAAAGCGAACGGCAGGGTCATATGGCTTCGCGCCGGAAGCGGCAGTATCAGGGAACGCCTCCGGCATGAAGAACGCCCCCTGCTGCCTCTTCCCGTGAAAAAGGAAGCAATCGAGAAGATCCTTTCCCGGCGTATCCCGGTCTACCGGGAGGCGGAGATGTCTTTTGATACCGAGAATCAGAAACCGGAAGTGACAGCGAAAAAGATCGCAGAGGCATTGCAATGACAAACAGCATCAAGGTGAAGACCCGGGAACATGCCTACCGCATCCATATTGCCGGAGGCCTGCTGCAGAAAAGCGGGGAAATGCTCCGGAAGCTTTTTTCCCCGCAGACACACATCGGGCTCATGGCCTCGAAGACCGTGGAAAAATATTACCGCGGGCCGGTACAGGATTCACTGGAAAAGGCGGGTTTCACCGTCAGCTTTTTCAGGATGCCGACGGGAGAGGAGAACAAGAACATGGAAACGGTGTCGTCGCTGTACGATGCGCTCATTGCGAAAGGATTTGACCGCAGCTGTCTGATCCTTACGCTCGGCGGAGGGCTCGTGGGCGATACCGGCGGCTTTACGGCTGCAACGCTTTACCGCGGCATTCCCTACGTGCAGATGCCGACAACCCTGCTTTCACAGACGGATTCCGCGGTGGGCGGGAAAACCGGTGTGAATCATCCGGAGGGAAAGAACCTTATCGGAGCGTTTTATCAGCCGGAGGCGGTGCTGATCGATCCTGCGGTCCTGCATACCCTGGAAATGCGCGAACGGGTATCCGGTTATGCGGAGATCCTTAAATACGGTTTCATCCGCGACAGGGAGTTCCTGGACCGCTGTATAGCGGACCGGCAAAAGATCCTTGAGCTCCGGGATATGGATTACCTCGGCGGGGTTATCCGCCGTTCCCTGGAGATCAAGGCCGCGATCGTGGCGGAGGACGAAAAGGAAGAGAATATCCGAATGCTGCTGAATTTCGGACACACGGTGGGGCATGCCCTGGAACAGAGCAGCGGATACGGCACATTCCGCCACGGGGAAGCCGTGCTTGCCGGTATGTACGCGGCCCTGTTCCTGAGCATGGAAAGCGGGAGCTTAGACCGAAGGACCGCCCGGCACTATATGGACGGCCTGACATCCGTCCCCCTCGGCGTTTCGCCGGGGGAGATCGACACCGCTGCGGTATATCCGGCATTGTCACGGGATAAAAAGAGACGCGGGAAACGCCTGAAATTCGTGCTTTTAGACGAGATCGGGAAGGCCTCTGTTGCGGAAGACCTGCCCGGGGATCTGATCAGGGAAAGCATCAGCAGGACCCAAAAAGCATTTTGCAGGGAGAAAGGGCAATGAATACGGAAAACATTATGAAGATCCTCGTCATCCACGGTCCGAACCTGAATCTGCTCGGTCACCGTGATAAAAAGGAATACGGCACACTCACGCTGGACAAGCTGAATAAACGTCTCCGGAAATGTGCGGCGGAACGGGGAATGGAGCTCCGTATCTTTCAGTTCAATTCCGAAGAAAAGATCATCCGCACCCTGCACCGGCACCGGAACCGCTGTGACGCGGTGATCATCAACCCCGCCGCATACACCCATTACAGCTACGCCATCCGTGATGCCATCGAACTGATCCCCGGGCCGGTCGTGGAAGTGCACCTTTCCAATATTGATGAGCGGGAGCCGTTCCGGAGGATCTCGGTCACCAAAGATGTCTGCATTCGCCAGATATACGGGAAGAAGGAAAAAAGTTACACCGAAGCGCTTGCATTTTTGCATGATCATCTGAAGAAGAAGGCATGAGCACGAAAGTCCGCAGATCATTTTTTCAGAGGACCGTACAGGAAGTTGCCGCCGACCTTCCGGGAAGGATCTTTGTAAGGACCTTCCGGGACGGAGGGCAGATCAGGGTCCGCATTGTCGAAACGGAGGCGTACGCCGGATCCGGAGATCCGGCCTCGCATTCATACCGGGGGAAAACCCCGGGGAATTCCGTCATGTTCGGACCGGCGGGACACCTGTATGTCTATTTTATCTACGGCATGCACCATTGCTGTAATATCGTCACCGGATGCGAGGGAAGCGGTGAAGCGGTTTTACTGCGTGCGGCAGAACCGCTCGCGGGCACCGAACGCATGATCTGCAACCGTTACGGCAGGGATACCGTTTCCGTACGTGAATATGCGAACCTTTCGAACGGTCCCGCCAAACTCTGCCGCGCAATGAATATTACGGGGGATCAGAACGGCACGGATCTGTGTTCCGGGGATTTTCATATTGAATACGGGGAAGCAGATGTTAAGCCTCATGTCCTTCAGTCCCCCAGGATCGGCATCCGCCGCGCTACGGCGTTTCCGTGGAGATATTACCTCATGGATAACGACTGGGTGAGCAAGGCGAAAAAGGGAACGCGGAAATGAACGGCGAAGACCCGAAGCACAGGAAAACGTTCCGGATCCGGCCGGAACAGGTATGGAATGCTCAGGGCATGATCCAGCAGCTTGTCATGCTGCTGATCATGCTCGCCGTTTATACCGTAATCCGCTTTCTGACGCAGGATCCGGGAGGAGGATACGCCGGACTGGAACGCTGGCTGCAGCAGTTCCACGGCCTGTTCCGGACCCCGCATTTGTTTTCCGACCTTCTGACGGGGGTGCTCGCCGGTGCCGCCCTTGCGGGCATGTTCCTGCTGCTGGACGGTGCTGTGGGATATATCAGGGACAGGGAAAAATTAAATGAATGGATCCACCGCTCGGATTTCATGCTGCCGGAAAACCGCAGGCAGAGGAAATGGGCATTGAGCATCGCCCTTTCCGGATCGGCGATCGAAGAGATCTTGTTCCGCGGTTTTATTTTTCTGGCGGTCGTGAATCTTTGGGGTTCATGGATTTGGGCCTCCCTGATCATCTCCGCCGTATTCGGCTTTCTGCATGCCGGCCTGCAGGGATTCTGGTCCACGTTGTGGATCTTTATGATCAGTTTCTTACTCTGTTATTTTACGGTGCTCGGCAAAAGCATATATTTTCTGGTTGCAGTGCATATGATGGTGAATATCATGAACCTGTTCCTTCTGCCGGTACTGGCAGACAGGCTGAGCCCGCCGTCCCGGTAAGGGAAAGAAAAAAGCACGGCGTTTATGTATTGCAGAGGGGAGTGAGAATTGTGTATATTCCGTAAGAGAGAGGCCGTGAAAATATGAATGAATTCCGCTCACTGCTGAAAACCATGATCGATTTTGTCTTTGACAGGCATCATTATATCCTGATGTCCGTATTTGTCCTTTTTCTTTTTTTTCTCATCATTGTCCTGGGAGCTAATTCGGGCCATACGCCCCTGCCTGTATTGCCATGAAAACATCATTCAGACGTTTTGCATACAATATATTCTTCCGGTTGTCACCGTTACTGATACTCCTGTTGCTTGAATTGTCGCTGCGTTTTCTGGGTGTCGGTGAATCCTATGTCTTGTTCAATGTTTCAGCGGATAAACAGGATTATGAATTAAACCCGAAATATTACCGACGTTTTATTTCCGCCGAACAGTTCCCGGATCTCGATATCCTTCATCAGCGTTTCCCGGTGAGCAAAGCGGAGCATACAAAAAGGATCTTTCTCATCGGTGACCAGAGTTTCTGTTCCCTCTTCCCGGATGCGAACCGGGAACAGATCCTGCCCGGCTTTTACGGTCCGGACAGCACCTATTACGATGTTGTACAGCTGGCGGCGCCGCTGAGCAACAGTTTTGCACTTGCCCATCTGGTCGGGAAGCTGTCCGGATATGATGCCGATGCCTGCATCGTGCTGAGCGGAGCCGCGGAGTTTTACGGGCTTCCCCAAAAAAGCAGCTGGATGCAGGATATTCACAACTACTGGGGTTTGTCCGCGTACGTGACCTTGAAAGCGCACCGCTTTTTACAGGTGCTCGACCGTTTTGTGTATCTGAAGAGGGACAGGGACGGGGTATTTCCCCCCGCAGATATCGATCAATGGACCGTACCCGCCGGATCCGGACAATACCGGGAATCCCTGGACTTTTATGAACGCAATCTCAAGCGCATGACCGGAAATGCCGATTTCCCCCTGTTCTTTGTCAATCTTCCGGTGAACATCAAGGTGCATCCTTACCGTTCAAATTTTAACGACACGGAAATGAAAGATGCCGCGATCGCAAAAGAATGCGCCGTGCTGGTGGACAATGCCGACCGTTTCAGCCTTGACCGCTGGATCGGGGAGCTCGGGGCCTGGGAGCCGGAAACGGCGATCTATTATTACTGTCTGGCCATGATCAACGAACGCCGCGGAGAAAAGGAAGCAGCGGTAAAGCACTATGAAGAAGCGCTCCGGCGCGACGGGTTCCGCGTACGCCCCCAGCCGGGGACGGACCGCCTGCTTCGCGAATATACCGCTTTGAACGGGAATGTGTCAGTCGATGTCCGTGCGGAGGCAAAAGCGGCCGCTTCCGGCGGACTGACGGTAAACCGCTTTTTTCAAAACGGAACGGCACTCAACGAACGCGGAAAAACTTTTTTTACGGACATGCTGAGAACGGCGCTCACAGAATATTATCACAAATCCGAATAACACAAAGGAAGCGGCCATGGCAACGCTTACATTTCTCGGGGCAACCGGTACGGTCACCGGTTCAAAGTATCTTTTTGAACAGGAAGGAAGCAGTTTTCTGCTTGATTGCGGTTTGTTCCAGGGACTCAAGGAATTGCGGCTTCGCAACTGGAATCCCCTGAGGGTGAATCTCGCAACACTGGATGCCGTGGTGCTTACCCATGCGCATATCGATCATACCGGCTATCTGCCGCGCCTGGTCAGGCAGGGTTATCATAAGCCGGTTTACTGTACGGAGCCAACCCGCGACCTGCTGGAGATCATGTTGCTGGATTCCGCTCACCTGCAGGAAGAAGACGCAAAGTATGCCAATAAGAAAGGTTTCAGCAAGCATAAGCCGGCCCTGCCGCTGTATGACACCGCAGACGCAAAAAAAGCGATCTCGCTTCTGAAAGGGATCCCCTATGAGACGGAATTTGAAGTTGCACCCGGCATAAGGGCGCGCTTCCGCGATGCCGGTCACATACTGGGTTCCGCATTTGCCATCGTGTCCTGGACGGAGAAGGACCGGGCAAAAAGGATCGTCTTTTCCGGAGACCTGGGCCGTCCCGGCCGGCCGGTATTGAGAGATCCCCGGAAAATAAAAGCGGCGGATTATCTTTTGCTGGAATCCACTTACGGAGACCGTTTGCACGGAGAATCCGATCCGCAGGAGGAGCTGAAAAAGATCATTTTGAGAGCGGTAGAGAAAAAGGGTGCGGTCCTTATTCCGGCATTTGCCGTAGGAAGGACCCAGGAACTGCTGTATACCCTGAGAGCACTGGAATCCGCTTCCCGGATCCCCGAGATCCCGGTGTATGTTGACAGTCCCATGGCGATCCGGGCGACTAGATTGTATTTGAAGCATACGCAGATCTACGACAAAGAGGCGAACGCGCTGTTAAAGGGCGGCGAGGAAGTCCTGCTGACAAAACATACGGAATTCACGGAAAGCGTGGAAGCTTCCAAGCGCATTAACGGACAGCGCGGGCCCTGTATCATTATCTCCGCAAGCGGCATGCTTACCGGCGGGCGTATCCTGCACCACCTGATACAACGCCTTCCGGACTCACGGAATACGGTGGTCTTTGTGGGTTATCAGGCGGAAGGGACCCGCGGGCGGGCGCTGCAGAACGGCAGGGACAACATCAAAATTCACGGGCGGTACATCAAGGCGCAGGCATCCGTAGAGACCATCAGCGACTTTTCGGCGCATGCCGACTACCGTGAGATCATGGAATGGCTGAAGTATTTCGGAGAAGCGCCCCGGAAGACCTTTATCGTTCACGGCGAACCGGATGCCAGCAGCCATCTGCAGAACCTGATCAGAAATGCACGGGGATGGGAAACCCATATCCCCGTGTATGAAGAAAAGATCGTACTGGATTAAATGAAAGGCCGTCAGAGGTCCGCCAGCGCTTTATAGCCTGCGATCATAATGCATTTGCTGCTGATGGTCGCCCCCGTCACCGCATCGACCTTCATCTGTTGCTGCCGGAGCATCCGGTCGACCGTTTCGCGGGCTTCATAACCGGGGCCCGAGGATTGTTCGTGAATGACGATCGAGTCAATGGCGTGATCTTTCACATGTATGCTCAAATCGACATACACCGGGATGCGGCCGTAATGGTAACGGTAAACCCCGTCCGGCACTTCCGAAAGGTCCACGTTCCCGATGCGGCCGTATTCATGATTTATTTCATCAAAGAAACTGCTGTATTCCTTTTTGAAATGATGCATGCCGGCGATCACAATGATGATCAGGATCAGAAGGATGCTGAACAGTACGATAATGCCTCTTTTCATAAACCCTCCGCGATAATAACAGTTCCTTTCTGTCAGTTTGACGTTAACGGATGCAGGTCACGGTAGATCTGAGAAGCCAGATAAAAATACCGGTCCAACGTGACAATTTTAAAGATATATTCATAATCGGCAAGGTTTTCACTGCCGGATGTGTCTGGTATACCGGTGAGCTTGTGCCAGGGATCGCGAAGGATGATCTCCTGCATGGACGTGCTGTTCAGTTCCAGATATCCGCGATCTTTCATCTGACGGAAAAGGGTCCGGTAAACGGGAAGATAGTCCCAGGCCTCCTGTAGATGGGTCCGGGGATGGAAACCGAGTTTGCTCAGGTATTTATCACGGAGGCGTTTGGACTGGTGCCAGCCGTAGCGCGCGAGGAAAAGGGGATAGGTGGCCGCGTTTTTGGGCCGCATGTTGACACCCGCAAAATCCGTTTTTTCGGCCGCCAGTTCCGGGTGAAGTTTGTAAACAACGGCGCGCTGAAACCTCGAAAGATTGAATTTCCATTTTACCGGGACTTTCAGAGCGTCTTCAAGATTTCTGCGAAATAACAACGGTGAAAAAGAATCGGTGAAAGAATTTGCGGCATTGTTGGAAACAATGCCGAAATTCAGCCAGTGGTTAATGTCGAATCTGTCAACCTGCATGGAAACAGGCGCATGTTCCATGCCTGCTATGCGTGTGCGGATCATGTCGTAAAAATAATCCCGTGAATGGTGCTTTATCGCCCGGTATTCCGGGATAAAAATCGGGTCATAATAGTTCTTGCTCATGATCCTCAAAGATAAAAGCAGATCAATATTGACCTTTTTGGGTTCACGGTAAAAATTTAACGTGTACATCTCATCCCAGAGGCCGTTCTTATAAAAACGGCCTTCGGTTCCGTTACAGAGGGCATTGCCGAATTTCATTTGCTGTTCGCGCATATACGTAATACGTCCAAGCTGCTGCCCGGGCTCTTCAGCACTGCCATAGATCATTGATCTTTTGAAATATTTCAGGGGATTAAGTGTGAAATTCTCTTTTAATTCCAGTGCATGATGCGGTATTCGATAGCGTTGTGCCATGTCTTTTGTCGCCTGTACTTCGTAAAAATCAGACTTCCCGAAAATGAAGGTGCTGAAAGACTGATTTTGGTTCAGCATCGCTGCAACCATTTGGCGGCTGTCCTGACCCTGGGTAAAATCCACGCTGGGGTTATAATGCCTTCCCAGCAATTGTGCCGTTTCCTGCAGATCGCAGACCATGTTGTCTGTCTGTTCATGGAAGCGACCGGTGGAATATTGTTCGGGGGTATCCCAGTATTTTTCAGTGGTCAGGACACTATGATGGATCTTGTGGACGGAGGCTGCCTCCAGACGTTTAGTATCCTTTAGAAATGCACGTTCCGAAAGGATATAATAACGCCAAAGATATTCATTAACGGCATGCAGGTCCGCTTTCGGTTCAGTGATCATCGCGCTGAGGAAGGAGTAAGATGTATAACAAAAAAAAGCATCCGTTTCATGGTAATACTGCGTTTTGTTTTTGATAAAGTCATTGACGATATAGTAACGTTTTTCAGTGGTATCATAGAGCTTGATCACAAAATGTCCGTCGAGGGCGTTGGCGAACTCCCGGATATTATTGCTGTTCCAGTAGAGCGTCCACAGGCTTTCGATCGTATGCTTCCGGGTTTCCCGGAGGGCGAAGACCGTTCCTTCGAACGCCATCCACCCCCTCCTGTCGGAGATGAATTTCTCTTCATCGTCCTTTACAAAGCGGATCAGCCAGCTGTTCTCATCCGGGCTGCAGAAGCGGATCTCTTTAAAATGATCCTGCATAAGCCGCCGTACCGGCGCCTCTCCGGCCTCCCGGAGCCTTTCGAATTTTTCCGGGTCGCTTCCCGCTTTCCTTATGATCAAACACGTTCCGGCCATTACGGGTATCCGTTCATTATTCCAGGGTTAACAATATGTAAAAAATACACATATATCTTCTCAAATCCAACGGGTCAGGAAACAAAAAGCAGCAGTCGCGCACAGAGCAATGCGGCATAGGTCCCCAGAACGTAGCCGGCGATACCGAGCATGACGCCGACGGAGGCAAGTGCGGGATGGAAAGCGGACGCCACGATGGGCGCCGAAGCCGCGCCGCCCACATTCGCCTGAGATCCGACCGCCATGAAGAACAGGGGTGCTTTAATAAGCTTCATGACCACAAAGAGGATGAGTAGATGAATGGCGAGCCAGGTAAGTCCCATTCCGAAAAGCGCGGGATATTCCGTCACGGCCTTGAGATTGGCGCCTGCGCCGATCACGCCGATAAGAAGATAAAGCATCACCGTGCCGATCTTGGAAGCGCCCGCACCCTCGTAATTTTTGACCGGGGTGAAGGAGAGCCCGACGCCGATGCTGGTGATAATGATCACTTTCCAGGTGGAATGCGAAATAATATCGCCGACTTGCGGGAGGGCGTTCCCCAGCAGGTAGGCTACATAGGAAAAACCGAAGGCCATGGCCAGAAGCACGAAATAATCCGTACTTGAGGCGACCCGGTTCGTTCTTTTCTGAAAGTTAATGACCTTGTCCCGGAGTTCGATGATTGCGGAATTATCCGCGCCGAGACGCTTGTCAATGCTCATGTAGCGGCCTGCGAGGAAAAAGAGGATCCCGGTAAGGATATTTGCCGCCAGGACATCCACGATCACCATGGTGCCCAGCATACTGTCCGGCGTGCCGACGGACTGACCGATAGCGATAAAATTGGCGCCTCCGCCGATCCAGGAACCGGAGAGAGCCGCCATGCCCTTCCATATTCCTTCCGGCAGGGCGTTTTTAAAGATCAGCAGCGACAGGGGGCCTCCGATGACAATGCCCAGTGTTCCGGTCAGGAACATGATCAGGGCCTTGCTGCCGAGCTTGAGTATCCCCTTGATATCGATGGCGAGCGTCAGCAGCAGCAGGGAAGCGGGAAGCACGAAGGTCTTGACCTGGGAATACAGGGGGCTGCTCATGGGGATAACGCCCAGGGAAGTTAGAATGGTGGGAATGAAATAAGCGAAGACCAGGGGCGGTACAATGCCGAAAAACCGTTTCCCCCAGGCAGTATAATGATTGATCGCGTAAATGACAGCAGGAACGATCAGCAGGATCGCCAGTAAGCCGAATGAGTCTTTGATCAGTGCGGTTTCCATAAACTCCCTTTTATCGTTTGTAAATATATCCCGAATCATCAATAACGAGGACCGAATCCATTTCGGGAAAATCTTCCATTGTCAACGCCTGCATTTCTTTCAGGGCACGGTGCGCATTGTCTAAAGCAGGATAGCCGGGATAATGCTGAAGAATGGAAAAAACACGGGCATATAAAAATGCGCCGTCCCGGTCGGTGAACACCTTCAATATCGGCGCCACGCCGCGTGAACCCTGAAGGTTAAAGCGCCGGTATGTGCAGAAATTACCCAGGCTGTAGGCGATGAGGCGGTCCCTGTACAGTTCCACGGCACGCGTCACGTGCGGGCCGCTTCCAAAAATTATATCGGCGCCGGCGTCAACGGCGGTGTGTGCAAAACGATAGGCATTGCCGCGGATACTGCCTTTGTAATTTTCATTGACCCGCGGCGTATGCGCGTATTCCTCGCCTTCGCCGCCGCCGTGAAACATTGCGACCACGATGTCGCTGTGTTCGTCAAGTTCCGAGATGATCCTGGTGACCTTGTCATCATCATGCATCCGCGCCGTCGCCCAGTGCGGAGAGAAAGCGGCAAAACCAAAACGGATGCCGTTGATCGTAAAGGTATCCGCAGGCGCCGAGTAGATCCCCGCATGACGAAGCCCGGTGCTGTCGCAGACCTCCATGGTGCGGCGGTAACTCTGATACCCCATGTCGCGCACGTGGTTGTTCGCCAGTCCGACCGCATCAAAGCCGGCGTCCAGGATGTGGTGAACGTAGGATTCCGGCATGCGGAAAATAAAAGAACGTTCCGTCTTCCCCCAGGAGTCTTTCGGCGTCCCGCCCGAATCCATCAGGCAGCCCTCAAGGTTGGCAACGGAAAGGTCCGCCGAACGGAGAATATCGTCCACTTGTTTGAGAAGCCGTTCGGGATACAGAGGCAGGGCGGAACGGTCCGGGAAAGAGGTTCCGAGCATAAGGTCTCCCACACCGATCACGCTCACCGTATCCGTTTCGGCACATAGGACGGAAAATACGGAGAGGACAATAACGAATATGACGGTTTTTGCGGATTGTTCCTTCATGGTTATTCCAAATTTTCCATGAATATAATACTATTTACACGTCGCGGCAACTTATCAATGAAACAGATCCGCTGCGGCTTACACTCACGGTTTTGCTTATTGGCGTGCAAACAGGGGCTGATTATTGATTTAGCTGTTTTATATCAGCTCTCCGCATGTTAAATTAAGCAAATGAACATAAAGAATGATACAGTGAGGTAAGCGATGATACGATTAGTCCTGCTGGGCGGACCGGGCAGCGGAAAAGGGACCCAGGCCGATATCCTGAAGCAAAAATATCAGCTTGTGAAGTTATCCACCGGGGACCTGCTCCGGAAAGAGACAGAGAAAAACACGGATCTCGGCAAAGAGGCAAGGTCATATATGGACAAAGGCGAACTGGTGCCGGATGCCGTCATGATCGGCATACTGAGAAAGATCACCGCCGGTTTCGAGAGTAAAGGCCAGGGCTATATCCTGGACGGCTTTCCCCGGACCGTGCCGCAGGCGGAGGCATTGCTGAAAATGCTCGAAAAACAGGACGTGGAACTAAGCATGGCATTGCTGATCGATGTTCCGGAAGAGGAGCTGGTGCGGCGCCTGACCAGCCGGTGGACCTGCAGGGAGTGTTCGGCGACCGTCAGCTTCCCGGACGGAAAGCCCGAAGATGCAAAATGTCCGAAATGCGGCGGAGAGCTCTACCAGCGCGAGGATGATAAGGAAGCAACGATCCTGAAACGTCTGAACGTCTATAAAGAGAATACCGCTCCGCTGATCGGATTTTTCCGGGAAAGGGGACTGCTCGAACGGGTGGACGGTAACGCGGTCCCCGGAACCGTAAGTGAACGCATTCAGGACCTCTTTGAGAAAAAGGGAATAAAATAAAGGATTAAAAAGGTATTTCATGAATCAGTCTTTCTACATTACCACCCCCCTGTACTATGTGAACGACCGTCCGCATATCGGCAGTTCCTATACGACCCTCATCGCGGACATCATTGCAATGTACCACCGGATGAAGGGCGAAGACGTTTTTTTTCTCACCGGTACCGATGAACACGGACAGAAAGTGCAGCAGGCGGCGGAAAAGAACAACTTGTCTCCGGCCGAACACTGCGATATCTATGCGGAACGTTTTCAGGAGCTCTGGTCCTATTTCAATATCAGCAACGATGACTTTATCCGGACGACCGAAGCACGCCACATACGGGTGGTGCAGGACGTGATGCAGACGCTTTACGACCGCGGAGAGATCTACAAGGACGATTACGAAGGATGGTACAGCGTTGCCGATGAGATGTTCGTGTCGGAAAAAGATCATGCAGAGGGCAAATACCGGGATGTCCGCCGTATCAGCGAAACGAACTATTATTTCAGGATGAGCGCCTACCGTCAGCGCCTTATCGACCATATCCGGGAACATCCGGGATTTATCCGTCCGGAGAACCGGCGCAATGAGATCCTGGGGTTTTTAAAACAGCCCCTGAAAGACCTGTGTATCAGCCGGCCCAAAGCACGCCTGGCATGGGGCATCGAACTGCCCTTTGACGAAGATTATGTGACGTATGTCTGGTTCGACGCGCTTTTGAACTATATTTCCGCCCCGGGTTACGGTGCCGATGAGGAAAAATTCCGCAGGTACTGGCCGGCCGTGCATATGATCGGCAAAGACATTCTGACCACGCATTGCGTGTACTGGCCGAGCATGCTGATGGCTGCCGGGATCGAGCTGCCGGAGGCCATCTTCGCCCACGGCTGGTGGACCAGCGAAGGAAAGAAAATGAGCAAGTCGCTGGGGAATTTCATTGACCTCGAGACCATACAGAGCCACTGCGATCATGTCGGGAAGGACGCGTACCGGTATTTTATGGCCAAGGAGGGCCCGCTCTTCAGTGATTCGGATTTCTCGAAAGCACGGTTTTATCATACCTACAATATGGACCTTGCAAATGATTTCGGAAATCTCGTGAACCGTATCTTCAAGCTGATAAAAAAATATTACGACGGAAAGGTCCCCCCGCCGGGAACCCTGCAGGAGGACGAACAGGAGATGAAAAAGGCGGCGGAGGCGGTGAGAGATGCCGTAATGGAGCATCTGAAGGCGCTTGATGTGAACGCCATGGTCTCGGAGATCATCGCTTATGTGAGTTCGGTCAACCGCTATCTGGAGCAGAAGGAACCCTGGAAACTTGCCAAAAGCGATCCCGATGCTGCCGGCAGGGTGCTGTATGCCGGACTTGCCAGCCTGCGTTTTTCGGCCGCACTGCTGTATCCGGTGCTGCCGGAGAAGACCGCCGAATTCTTCAGCATGCTCAACAGCGGAGAAAAGCCGGGACGTATCGTGCGCTGGGAAGATCTGTCCGCGGGCACGGAACTGGGCGAAATGAAGGCGCTATTCCCCCGTTTTGATATGAAGCGGCTTGAAACCAACGATTAGGCGGGGGCGGACGTCCGGAGTCGGGAAAAATGTTTATTGATACGCATGCACATCTGAACCTTGATCCCTTTTATGATGATCCCGGTCCCTACATCGACAGGGCCCTGCAAGCCGGCGTTACGCGTATGATCGTTCCCTCGATCGACATCGAAAGCTCGGAACGCGCCGTGGCACTGGCTGAAAAGTACGGTCCCGTTTTTGCCGCGGCCGGCATCCATCCCCATGAAAGCGCAAAGGCGCCGAAGGATTATCTCCGGATCATTGAGGCATTCCTCTCTCATCCGAAAGTCTGTGCGCTGGGGGAGATCGGCATGGACCATTACCGTGATTACGCCCCCCGGCATGCGCAGCTGAAGGTTTTCCGGGAACAGCTCGAACTTGCCGGACACAAAGACATGCCCGTGATCATACACAACCGGGCTGCGGATGAGGACACCCTCTCCGTCATGGAAACCGCCGGAAATTTTCATGCGCAGTTCCACTGTTTCGGATCGGACAGGGAATTTGCCGGGAAAGTACTTTCTGAAGGGGCGCTTATCTCCTTTACCGGTGTGATCACCTTCTCGGGAAAGGCGAAAGCCCTTGCCGGAAAACTTCCCCCGGAAAAACTGATGACCGAAACCGACTGTCCCTGGATGGCGCCGGTGCCTTACCGCGGCAGGACGAACGAGCCCGCATATGTGGTGGAAGTGGCAAGGGCCTACGCGGAGATCTTCGGGAAGGATATCGCATCGGTCGCCGCCATAACCCGCCGCACGGCGGAGACATTTTTCAGATTGCAGGAACCGTGAGCGACGCTGCCAAAAGATCCCTCGGCCAGCATTTCCTGACCGACAGGAACATGATCGACAAGATCATCCGGCATATTGCACCCCTGAAAAAGGATACCGTCGTAGAGATCGGACCGGGGAAGGGTGCATTAACCCGTCCCCTGCTCGAAAGCGGCTGCCGTTTAACGGCCCTGGAACTGGATACGCGCTTTGCTTCCGCCTGGAGGGAAAAGGCAAAGGCCTTTCCGGATTTCCGCTGTATTGAAGGCAATGCGCTGTCGCTTGACTGGAGCCCCTGGCTGCCCTGCGACAAACTGGTGGGAAATATCCCCTACAACATCTCCCGGCCGCTGATGTTCAGAATATTTGAATACCGGAAAAAAATGAAAGAAGCGTTCCTGACGGTGCAAAAAGAGTTTGCGGAAAAAATGTACGCCCCGCCCGGCACGCCGTCCTACGGGGTTGTCTCCGTGCTGACCCAGGTGTACTGCCGGATCGATCCTCTTTTCAATGTCCCTCCTGAGGTCTTTTCTCCGCCGCCGCATGTCATGTCCGCCTGTGTACACCTGCGTTTCAGGGAGTGTGACATTGACGATGAACGGTTCGTGAATATCGTAAGGACGGCCTTCACACAGCGCCGGAAGCGGCTCCGGAACAGCCTGGCAGCATATTATCCGGGATCACAAACGGACTTTCCCTGGGAAGAGCGTGCGGACTCCATTCCTCCCGAAACCTATCTCAGGCTTCTTTGAACCGGAAGCCTGACGGGAAAATGCGGGGTACTTTCCAAGCCTGAGCCGCATGCTCAGGGCCGCCGGCCGCAGTGAATGTTTTCTCTGAACGATGTATCCTCTTTCCGGATTCCGGCGCCTGTGTCCGGTACCGTGAATCTTACACCTTACTTGCTCACGCCGTCTTTTTTCTTCAGCCAGATCTGCCGTTTGTTCCTGAAAGCGTGCCGGTCGGACTTAAAGATATAGTAAATGGCGCAGCCGACAAGATACAGCAGGCACAGGCCGAAGAACATCCAGAAATACAGCCAGTTTCCTGTTAAAAAGGTCCTGACCGGCCAGGTCATCAGCAGAATGAGGGGAATGGCCAGGACAAAGACAATTCCCGCACCGTAGGTGTAGTCCTCGACAACGGTGGTCTTGAAGTCCGGGTCCACGACCCGGAGCAGGGCCAGGGCCGTTGACAATGTGCCGGTGGACACGCCGAAGATCATCAGTGTGCGGAAAAAGCGGTGGGTTTTGAACATGCGGGAACCGATGAATATAACCGCCCAGGTGGAGATGATGCCGCCGACGACACTGACGACCAGAATGGGAAGCCAGTAGTCCATCACCACCGCAATGGAAATGGCGGCGATGGCGGAGGTGACCATGATGTCCACCAGGAGGCCGGATACGCGGTTCATGCTCATGTTGTCAATCACATGATTCGCATTTACGGCCACCAGGAATTTGCGTACCAGCATGCCGGTAAAGGCGGCGAAGATAAAATTGATCCCCCAGAGGCTTTCGGCGAGGCGGAACCCGGCGTCTCCCGCCAGGGTAAGAAGCTGGGTGATTCCCTGGAGCACCAGGTAGGACAAAAAGTAGGTGAAAATGACGAGGGCGGTGTGCAGGGTCATGGTGTCGATGGCCTCGGTCTCCGTTGTCAGGTAGGAACCGACCGGCAGTTTCTTCTTTGTGTTGGAAAAGATCCCCCGCCGGGTCCCGGCTTCTCCCATGTATTCAAGTTCGGCTTTGGTGATCCAGTGATTGCGCAAAGCGAAGTTGATCAGGTAAATGCCCCCGAAACAGCAGAGAATGAAGCCGATCGCCGCAAAGGTGAGGCCGACGGAACCGAGTCCCTCAATGGACATCATGCTGCCCCAGGATTCGCCGATGGAAAGCGCCTGCCCCGGCCCGAGTACAAAGCCGAGCGGCATGAACACCCCGAAACTGTGGAAAAGTCCGGGGCGGATCGTATAGATAATGGCCAGTGTCAGCAGCAGTCCCAGCACCAGCTGAATGGCGTACTGGAACAGGATTGCGATCGCCATGGGGCCGGCACCGTCATTTTCTTTGGATTTGGGTGCCCGGTTCCTGAGCGTAAGCACTACGAAGGACATGCCCAGGAAGTGATATGCCAGGTCCTTCAGGGAGGAAGTCTCAAATCCGATCATCGGGAAAACATAGTTGTAGAGGGGAAGCAGGAGAAATCCCGCCGTGAGGGCGTTGGGGATGAGGAATTTCTGAAAGAACGTTACTTTGGAGCGTATAAAGGTGGCAAGCAATAAAGCCAGGGAAATAATTCCCATGTTAATGAAAATATCCCATTGAAAATGCATGTTCCCTCCCTGAATAAAAAAAAGCTGTGATTAGGTTGAATTTATCGGTTTTTTGTAAAACAGGTAAAAAGAATCGTCATCCAGCGCGAACCCCATTTGATATCGCCAGCCTTCGACATTGAGCATTTCATACTCATACTGAAGGTCGTCAAGGTTAATATGATTGATATTTTTTTTTGCCTTCACGGAAAGCGCATTGTTCAGGAACTTTTCGTCGTTGACAATGCGGATGATCTTGTGTCCCCAGCCGGGCGTAGCCGTCTGTTTTTTTTCCTCTTTCAAAAGCACTCCTTTCTTCATAAAAAGTACATATTAAATTGCCGAATGGCAAACAATAAGTTGAACTTGTGGCAGGGCAGGTTTTGTAAAAAAGTATTTTAATTCGGTTGATGAAAAATGTATATTCCTTAAAATATTGTCAGCATAACCGTTTAAGAAAGTCAGTGAGTTAACAAAGGGAGAGACATGCAATTTGCCGAGATGCTTTCATCGATCCAGGACTTTGTGTGGGGGCCGGTACTGATGGTGCTCCTGGTGGGTACGGGACTCTTTTTGACGATCCGCAACAAATTCATGCAGGTCCGCGGTTTCGGTCACGGGTTCAAAATTCTTTCCGGAAAATACGACCGTGACCGCGATCCCGGGGAGATCACACATTTCCAGGCCCTGACGGCGGCCCTGTCCGCGACGATCGGCACCGGAAATATCGTGGGTGTTGCCGCCGCCATTCTCATGGGCGGTCCCGGCGCCCTGTTCTGGATGTGGGTCACCGCGTTCTTCGGCATGGCCGTCAAGTTTACCTCCTGCACGCTTGCCGTGAAATTCCGCCGTGTGGACGAGCAAGGCGAGGCGCACGGTGGCCCCATGCATTTTATCGAACAGGGCATGGGAAAGCATTTCAAATGGCTGGCGATATTATTCGCCCTGTTTACGATGCTGGCCAGTTTCGGCATCGGGAACATGTTCCAGATCAACAACATGGCCGTCAGCCTGAGTTTCCTCATCCAGGGCCATGAACAGCCGGGCTTCCTCTTTAACCTGATCACCGGGATCATCGTCTCCGTACTGGTGGGAGCGGTGATACTCGGAGGGATCAAAAGCATCGGCAGGGTCGCTTCCCGGATCGTTCCGGTCATGTTCGTGTTCTACGTGGGAGCGGGGCTCATCATTCTCTTTAAGAACTATGCCGCGATACCGGCGGCATTTCAGAGCATTTTCTATTATGCTTTCCATACGCCCGAGGCCATGGCGGGCGGATTGCTGGGTACGGTCATCCGGAGCGGTGTCGCACGGGGACTTTTTTCCAATGAGGCGGGGTTGGGCTCGGCGGCCATTGCGCACGGTGCCGCCAGAACGAAGGAGCCGGTGCGAGAAGGCCTTGTTGCCATGCTGGGTCCCTTTATCGACACCATCCTGGTCTGCAGTATCACCGGCCTGATCATCATTGTCACGGGCGTCTATGAGACCTGTTCCATCAAGGGGGAACTGACGGCCCGGGCCTTTGAAGCGGGACTCGGCAGCCTTCTCGGAGGGAAGATCGTCGCTCTCGGGATCATTTTCTTTGCGTTTTCCACGGCAATATCCTGGTCGTATTACGGGGACCGCGCTTCGGATTACCTTTTTGGAAAAAAAGCGGTGACCCCTTACCGCTGGGTCTATCTCGGATTTCTCGTCCTGGGGGCGGTAATAAAACTGGACCTCGTGATCAGCTTCAGCGACATCATGAATGCGCTGATGGCAATACCGAACCTCATTGCCCTCCTTGTGCTTTCACCGATCGTTGTGAGACTGGCCGGGGATTATTTTTCGCGCATGAGAAAAAGGCCCGGCCCGAAAGACATGTAAAATGAACGGCATGATGCATACCGCTCAATGCCCCGGCAGGCGCTGCAGCCGGGAAAAAGGATTTTCCACATGATCAACGAATGACCGTAAAGGAAAAGAGATGAAAAAGAAAAAGCTACTCGTAAGAAATTCCGTTTCCTGGAAACGGGTGTTCTGGTTCATCGGTCTGACGTACCTGATCTCCTTCCTGCTCTGCGGTTTTGTCTATGTCCAGGGAAAAAAACTGGATCCCGAAAAGCCGGCGATCAAGCTCTATACCGATATTTCGCAGAAGGATCCTCAGGCCGTTGCCAGGTATCTTGAGACGCATCCGGAGATCAGTGAGGAGGATCTTCCTTCGACGGTCCCCGGGGTGGGCGGCGTGACGGAGCTGAATACCCTTGAGGAGAAAGTGGCTGTTTTCGTTTCTCAAAAACATCTTCCGATACAGGCGTTCGGTGCCATGATGATCTTTCCCGCCCTGATCGCGGTCATTCTCCGCCTGATCTTCAGGGACGGTTTCCGCAACAGCGGCTTCCGTTTCGGGAAGGCCTCGAATTATTTCTGGACGCTGGGATTTATCGTGGTGTTCACGTTCCTGAGCATCCTGGCCAATACCCTGATCTCCGGACAGGCGCCCGACTGGCAGCTGAAGGAAATGGGGATGGAGAGCCTGGCCCTGGTGGGGAAGCCCGTTTCTCCCTTTTTATTCTGGGTCTTTCAGTTCCTCATTGTCGGCGTCATTGCCAACCTTACCTTTCCGATCATCATGATGTTCGGTGAGGAATACGGCTGGCGTTCCTATCTGCTACAGCACCTGCTTCCCCTGGGCTTCTGGAAAGCGAATATTATCACCGGAGCGGTATGGGGTCTCTGGCATGCCCCCGTCATTCTTATGGGTTACAATTACGGATATTACAATATTGCCGGTATTTTTCTTTTTGTTTTGGTATGTATACTTATCGGCACGCTTTTCAACTACATGTATATCCGCGGAAATTCCGTGATCCTGACCTCGGCGGGACACGGATGGTTTAACGGCATGGTACCTTCGATCATCCTGCTGACGGGGTACATGGGGAAGGAGACGCTGATCGCTCCCCTGGGCATTACGGGGATCGTGATACTGTGCATTCTGGTCTGGGTGGGCGCAAAGCTTACCGGCAACTACGATATCGAGCCGTTTATTGAGAAAGAGGCCGGGAACGCAGCGTGACCGCCGTTCACTTCAAAATCTTATCCGCCGCCAGTTTTCCGGTGAGCACCGAGATGGGGAGTCCGGCGGGGCTGTAGGACCATTGCCCGGCCTGATGAATGTGAGGCAGGGGCGTCTCCGTTGAACTGAACATCCTGGTCAGTTTGTGCGTCACGGGAATCCGGGGGTTGGTGAACGCCCATCCGGTGATCGCGCCGTGCATGTTCGCAGTGCGTGCTTCAATGCTCAGCGGCGTGGAGGAAAAGCGGTCCTCAATATCTGCGGACAGGCCGGGAAAAATACTGTTCTCAAGCACGGAAATGATCGCATCCTCCGCATGGGCCTTGAATGCCTGGTACCAGCCCGCTTCCGCAATACGTTCTGTCAGGCGGTGATCAAAAAGCGTGCTGACGATAATGCCCGTTTTGCCCTCCGGAGCAAGCGAATCGTCCCTGAGGACGGGAAATGATATCTCGAAGGTGTTCAGCCGGAAATATTCATCGAGATATGCCCTGATCATTTGCCTTGCCCGGGGTTCCTCAAAGGATCCGGGATCGTTCAGGTATTTGCCGACATCCGAGACATCCACCGTCGAAAGGCCGTCCTTGTGCGGCGTGTAGAAAAAATGTCCGCTGCAGATATCCGAGAAGTACTTTTTATCACGGTTGACGCAAAGGTACAGCGTAAAGACCGAATCGCCCCCGCGCAAGCCCCGGATCTCACGCCGTTTTCCCCGCACCGCATTCCGTATTTTCTTTTTTCCGATCCTTTCTTCAGGAATATTGTCATAAAGGTCTTTCAGATTGGCCGCCCAGACCAGATCCCCGTAAGTATAAGCATTGCCCCGGTGATCTGTCACGCTGCGGCCTTCGGGATCCAGGGCCGTGATCCGGGTGCCGGTCATGATATTCACTCCCCGGGACCGGCAGTATGCCTCCAAGCTTTCCGACAGTTTTCCCGTTCCACCGCGGGGGTACCGATAATCCAGGTACAGGGAAAAATAACTCAGGGCAAAGAAAGCGGGGGTCTTCTGAAAGAAGTGCTGGGCGATGATGTCGATCAGTTTGCGATCGCACGTGAATTTTTTGATGTACGTTTCCACGGGCATGTCAAGCCGCATGATCTTCCCGACGGTAAAGAGGTATTTCACAAGCCAGGGGAGGAGGGTCTTCATTACATAGCCCGGATCGTGCTTCAGGTCCAGGAAAGCGGGATTGTCGATACCGTACAGGACGTCCATATATCCCATGATCTTTCGGATCTCCCGGATGATGTCCGTGATATCCTTCTGATTTTCGCGGAAATGCCTTTTCAGGAAATCTTCATATTCGCGGAGACTCCCTTTGTCCCTGAGCGTGATCACTTCCTTTTCCATTCCGACGGAAACGTTGCTTTCAATAAGATCGACATCAATCCCCAGCTGCCGGAGCATGGGAAGAATAATGCCGGAGTTTTCAATGGCACGGATGCCGCCGTCAAAGACATAGCCGTTTTTTTCAAAGCTGTTGACCAGGCCTCCGGTTTTTGCTTCTTTTTCGAAGAGGATCACAGACCTTCCGGCCCGGGCGAGATACGCCGCCGATGTCAGGCCGGCCATACCTCCGCCGACAACAATCGCGTCAACTTTCATATTTGCTTATCCTTTTATAAATATCAGCCGGTGCCTCCCTGCCGGCGGTCAGTGCGTCGCTGATCCGGAAGATGCGTTTCCCGAGTTGCCTGTCACGCGCATGCGGTGCGGGGATCTCTTCATGGGTGAGATTGAAAAAACGGCCGCTCAGGGATCTCAGCTCTTCGGATGCGCTGAGAAAGTGAAGGGCGTTCCCGGAGATCACAGGGTCCTTCAGGAAGGGCCTGAGGATATAATGAAGGTAAAAGCGGTACAGGGGACCGTTATTGTTCCCGATATTGCTGCGGACCGCACCGGGATGCATTGCATTGATCGTGACGCCGCTGCCTTTCAGCATGTCGTCGAATTCCCACATTGTCAGCAGTTGTGCGGTCTTTGCCGCACCGTAGCTTCCGAGTCCCCGGTATATTCGCTTTTCCCAGTTCAGGTCCCTGATATCCAGCCCGTTAAAACGGTGACCCTCAGAATTCACCTGGATGATCCGGGAAGGGGCGCTGTGGATCATGAGGTCCAGCAGCAGCCTCGTGAGAAAAAACGGAGCGAGGTGATTCACGCAAAACACCGTTTCGTGCCCCGCCTCCGTCAGGGTGCGCCGCGTGAAATGCACGCCGGCGCTGTGAATAAGGATATCGATGCGGGGATAATGTTCCAGAATGCGCCCGGCCGCTTCCCGCACCTCTTCAAGCCGGGCCAGGTCGGCAATGTAATACTCCGCCTTCGCTCCGCTGATGTCCTCTATTTTGCGGCGGACATTTTCCGCCTTTTCGGGGTCTCTGGCGATAAAGACAATGTGCGCACCCGCTGCCGCCAGCCGCAACGCCCCCTGATATCCCACGCCGGAGGTGGCTCCGGTCATTACGCAGACACGGCCGTCCAGCCTTTCAGAGGCACATTTCTGCGGACGCCGGCTGTTGCTGATGAACTTCAGTTCATCCGGTAGTTCAAAGCCCATGTTCACTATCCGAATTTTCGTTTTATAAAACGCCGGTACATCCGGTTGAAGCGGGGAATATTGTTAAAGATATCCCCCCAGAGATCGTAGTAGTCGCGCTGTTCTATGATCAGACCGTTCTCGTCCAGGGTAAGCCTGCTCGCGCCGTACAGGGGAGTGCTCGGGAATTTTTTGAACATCATGGTCATGATCCAGTCGAAAATGATCACATTCTCATTCTGTGCGATCGACAGGATCTCCATGTTCAGCTGCCTGCAGCGGTCCGTGAGCCGGGAACACATCTTTTTGAATGCGTCAATCCCTTCGATGCGCTGAATGGAATCCTGAAAAAGGATATCCTTGTGATAATAGGGGAAAAGGTGCGACCAGTCCGGCTTTCCCTCCGTATTGTAGGTCTTTGACCACAGTATCTTTACATGCTCCGCCGTAAGGCTTTCGTGCCGGCGACCGTCCTGAATTTCCTGTGATATCATGAAGTGCTCCCCGCAGTACCCGTGCCGTGAATAAGTTGATCCTTTAATTATACGAAAATTGCCGTCCATTGCAAAAATAATTTTTAACGCACGGGTGAAGCGGAACTTCTTTCCGTACGGCCGGATCCTGTTTTCCGGCTGCCGGGATTTTCGTATGAAACAGAAAAACCTTCCGTTCCGGAAGGTTCGCTGTGGAGAATAGCGGGATCGAACCGCTGACCTCTTGAATGCCATTCAAGCGCTCTCCCATCTGAGCTAATTCCCCATACTGTCAATTGCCTGCCAATATAAGAAAAAATTTTGAAAATCAAATTAAAAATTTGTATCTTTCAAGATGACCGACTAAAGACAATGAGGAGTGTGCTTATGGCAGAACGGGTTCTTGCGATCAATCCGGGTTCCACCAGTACGAAAATGGCGGTATTTACGCGGGATGAGAAGGAAATGGAATTAAAAGTCGATATGGACCCTGAAAAGGTATCCAGGGGGAATGTGTATGACGAACTTCCTTTTCGAAAGGAACAGATCGAAAAGGAACTGAACGAACACCGGGTTAACCGCATCGATATTGTGATCGGACGCGGCGGAATGCTCAAGCCTCTCAAGAGCGGAGCATACACCGTCTGCGGAAAGATGATCAGTGAGATGAAGCGATCCCTTTACGGAAATCATGCCAGTAATCTGGGAGCCGCCCTGGCGGAACATTTCGGAAAGCAATATGCTGCCGGCGCCTATATCATCGATCCGGTCTCCGTGGATGAGATGACCGCCCTGGCGCGTATTTCCGGTGTTCCGGGGATCGAGCGGAAAAGCGTTGCGCATGCCCTGAACATCAAAGCGACCGCCAGGAGGATCTGTGAGCGGGAAAAATGGGACATCACAAAAGAGAACTTCGTGATCGCGCACCTCGGCGGCGGTATCTCCGTCTGTGCGATGCGGAAAGGGTACAATATTGATGTCAATAACGCACTGCTCGGCATGGGTCCCTTTTCCCCCGAACGGGCCGGCGCGCTTCCCCTGGGAGGGATGCTGGAGCTGGCCTTTGCAAAAAGAATGGATGAAAGGTCCCTGCGGCGGCTGTTTACCCGGGAGAGCGGGCTTAAAGGGTATCTTGGTACCAACGATGTCCGCAAAGTGGTGTCCCGGATCCGTGACGGCGATGAAAAAGCGAAGCTGATCATGGATGCCATGCTGTATCAGCTGAGGAAAGAGATCGCCGCGATGGCGGCCGTGCTCGATTTTCAGGTAAAAGCGCTGATCGTGACGGGAGGAGCGGCATACTCGGATTATATTCAGGATACGTTGCAAACCCACCTGGGGAAATCCTTCAATATTGTTTTTCACCCCGGTGAAAATGAGCTGGAAGCGATGGCGGACGGCGGATTCCGCATACTGGACGGGAAAATGAGAATCTATGATTACGAAAAGGACGAGGTGTGATATGCATTTCAGGGACATTTACGATCGGATCGATGTACAGGAACCGAAAACGGTCAATGTCGTTTTCCCCGATAAGGAAGCGATCTATGAAGCGCTGAGTGAAGCGACCGGGAAAGCGTATATCCTCACACGGCTTTACGGGGTACCGGAAAGGGTGCGGACGCTTGCCGAAAAAAGCGGCCTGAAACACTACGAGCTCGTCCCTTCGGAAACTCCCGACGAAGCGGTCCGCAATGCCATCGCGGATATCCGTGAGGGGAAGGGAGACGCCCTGATGAAAGGCGATATCGCGACCGCCTCCTTCCTGAAGCCGGTGCTGGATCGTGAAAAGGGACTGCGAAAAGGCAAACTGCTTTCGCACGTTGCGGTCTGTGACAGTCCGGGATATCATAAACTGCTCTTTCTCACGGACGGCGCCATCAATATTGAACTTGACCTTGAAAGGAAACGCAGTATCACCGACAATGCCGTTGCCTTCACGGAAGCCGTGCTGCAGGAAAAACCCAGGATCGCGTTTGCCGCTATCATTGAAAAGATCAATCCCAAACTTCCCGAAACCGGGGAAGCGCGCACACTTGCAAAGGAGTACACGAAAAAAGGGTACGAGGCCGAAGGCCCCATGGCGCTTGACGTGATCCTGAACTCCGAGGCCGCAGTGAAAAAAGGCATCGAATCCCGGATCTCAGGGGATGTGGACCTTATTGTCTTCCCGAACATCACGGTCTGTAACTTCATGCTCAAGCAGATCATTGAACTCCAGCGGGCACCGGTGGGCGGCATCGTGATGGGTGCGCAGGTCCCGCTTATCCTGCTGTCCCGTTCCGACCGCCCCTCGGAAAAACTGAATTCCATTATCCTGAGCATGATCTGAAAAAGGCCGCCCCGAACGCAACCTTTTTTCTGTCCCTGACGGCGGTTTTGTTCTTGGATAATGGCCGTATAATAACGAAGTTCATCCTATGAAACTGACGATTCTGGGCACTGCATCGCAGCTGCCGACCCGAACGCGGAACCAGAACGGCTATCTTTTTGAGTGGTTTGAAGAGGGCATTCTCTTTGATCCCGGAGAAGGTACGCAGCGCCAGTTCACCCACGCAGGGATATCTCCCGGGAAGGTGCACCGGATATTCATTTCCCATTTCCACGGGGACCACTGCCTGGGACTTCCGGGCATGATGCAGCGACTTTCGCTGATGGAGGTGCCGCAGACCGTGCGTATTTTCTATCCCGCCGAAGGGGAGGAATATTTTCGTTCGCTCTGCCGGTCATCCAGATACACACAACGCATCGAATTCGAGGCCCGTCCGCTGAAGGAAGGTCTTGTGGAAGAAACGGAACGCTATCGCATTGAGGCCTATGCGCTGAAGCACAGCACACCGGTCCTGGGCTACCGCTTCATACGGAAACCGCAGTGGCGGTTCGACCGGGCGAAGCTGGAGGCCGCCGGCCTGAAAGGGCCGGTCGTCGGAAAGCTGGAAGCGCAGGGGAGCGTTTCCTGCAGGGGGAAGCATTTTACGCGGCAGGAACTCAGCTATCGCACGCCGGAAAAGGTATTCGCCTATGCACTTGACACCGGAAAATGTGAAAATATCACTCCCCTTATCCGGAACGCGGACGGTCTCCTGATGGAAGCGACCTATCTGGACAGCGCTGAACAGGCGCTCGCGGAAAAGGTCATGCATATGACGGCGGAACAGGCGGCGGTATATGCGCGGGACAACGGAGTGAAGCAGCTCATCCTCACCCATTATTCCGAAAGATATAAAGATCCGGCGATCTACGAGAAAGCTGTTGAAAAGATTTTTAAAAATACGCATATTGCACATGACTTTGATGTGTTCGATATCTTATAAGGGGTTCTTATGAAACGTCCGTCCTGGGATGCATATTTTCTAAACATTGCAAAGGTGGTCGCCAGCCGGTCCCCCTGCCTGCGCCGGCATGTGGGAGCGGTGATCGTACATGATAAGGATATCGTGTCCACGGGATATAACGGCGCCCCGCAGTATCAGAAGAACTGTCTTGAAATAGGGTTTTGCTACCGCGACAGGATGCACATAAAGTCCGGAACCCAGCTGGAGAACTGCCGCGCCGTGGGATCGCATGCCGAGTCCAATGCCATTGCCCTTGCCGCACGGAACGGCCATGCGACCTCCGGAAGTACGATCTATATCTCCGGCCATGCGTTCGTATGTCACCAGTGCCGGGCACAGATCGCGAATGCGAACATCAAACGGGTGGTGCTGGAACATCCCGACGGGAATGTCGAGGAGTGGCGGCCGGAACGCGACTGGAAAGTGCACCCTATTGACGAGGAGTCTTATTCATGCTGAAAAAAATACTGTTCATATTGCTTTGCATGGGAATATCGGCGTTTGCGGCGGACCCGCATTATTACATACGGCGGGCGAACCGGAATTTCCAGCAGGTCGACGATATGACCGTAGACCTGAAGATCCGGTCCAGGATGCCGGAAGCCACGGTGCCCGACCGTGAAACGACCCTGCATTTTGTACGCCCCGATTCCTTTTATACCGAAGACAATACCCCGCTGATGTTCCCGGAGGAGATCTTCATGATGGACCTTGAACGTCTGGTGAAAGATGCCACTTCGCTGCGGCTTATCGATTATCAAGAGGCGGAGAACCATTCGGTCTTTATAGAAGTGAAGAAGCCGGTGGAAGGCAGGGAGGTCATTTTCCTTGCCATGATCGATACCGCGGACTGGGTGCTTTCGCAGATGAAAATGATCGACAAGCCCGAAATGGTCGCCGATATCAATTTTACCCAGGAAGAGGTCTTTCCCGGCATTATGCTTCCCTCGGCCATCCGTGTGATGATCGAAAGCAAGGCAACGGAGAAAAAAAAGGTGCCCAATCCCCGCGGCGGTATTCCCGTTACCTCCTCTTTCGGGTATATCGACCTGCGGTTCAATAACTACCGGATCAACACCCTGCAGCCCGCCATCACGGTCCCGGATACCGCCGACACACTTTCCGGGGAACAGTGAAGGCCGTAAGATCATACCAAAACGTAACAGGAAAGGAGCAATATGCGAAAAGTACTGAGTCTTATTCTCGGGGGAGGAAGAGGTACAAGGCTGGCTCCGCTGACAACGGTACGGTCCAAACCCGCCGTTCCCATCGGCGGGAAATACCGCCTGATCGATATTCCCATCAGCAACTGCCTGAATTCCAATATCCGGAAGATCTATATCCTGACGCAGTTCAACAGCGAATCCCTGCACCGGCATATCAACCAGACCTACAAACTGGATAATTTTACGGACGGTTTCCTGGAGGTGCTCGCGGCTTCGCAGACCATCGACAATATGAACTGGTACCAGGGCACCGCGGATGCCGTCAGGCACAATCTGAACCATTTTGAGAACTACCGTTTCGACCAGTACCTGATCCTGGCCGGCGATCATCTGTACCGCATGAATTATCATGACTTTGTTGAGCAGCACCGGGATTCCGGAGCGGATATTACGATATCCGTGAAACCGGTGAGCAGGGAAGAGGCAAAAAGTTTCGGCATTCTGAAAGTGAATGCCAAAGGCCATATTGTGGAATTCGCCGAAAAACCCAAGGATGCGGAAACGCTCGACAGAATGAAAAGTCCGACCGGTGATCCGGACCGCCCTTATCTGGGTTCAATGGGCATCTATGTTTTTAACCGCGAAACATTGTCCAGAACGCTGCTTGAGATCCGTGAAGATGATTTTGGCGGGGATATCATTCCCGCCGCCATTGAAAATTACAAGGTCATGGCGTTCTTTTTCAAGGACTACTGGGAGGACATCGGGACCATTGACGCCTTTTACCGTGCGAATATTAATCTAACGAAGATGAAGCCGAAATTCCGTTTTGTCGATGAGAATTTCCCGATGTTCACGCATGCCCGCATGCTGCCGGGTTCCCGGGTGCATAATGCACACGTGCGGGATTCGCTCATCAATGACGGTGCCCTCGTGAAGGCGAAGTATTTAACGAACAGCATACTGGGGATTCGTTCCGTGGTGCAGGAAGGTGCGGAAATATACGATTCCTACATTATGGGAAACGATTATTTTGAGACGGAGAATCCGGGCAGCATTCGGCTCGGCATCGGGAAGAACACCGTGATCAGGAAGGCGATCGTCGACAAGAACGCACGCATCGGTAAGAACGTAAAGATCATCAATAAAGACAAGGTCAGCGAACGGGAAACGGACAGCTACTGCATCCGCGACGGGATCGTCGTCGTCAAGAAGGATGTGACGATACCGGACGGCACCGAGATCTGAACCATGCGGCTCAGTTGATCCACGAACACCGGTCGGGGATCTCTGCGATGCTGTCAAATTTCCTGAAGCGTTCCGGCGGGAGTTCGACCGCTTCGATCTTCTCATGCAGCCAGGTCGTATGGTAGGGGATATGAATGGCGTAACCGCCGAGTGTCAGCACCGGGATAATATCGGAGCGAAGGGAATTCCCTATCATCAGGAATTGGGAAGGACGGATATCAAGATGCCGCAGCAGTTTCCGGTAGTCCGGCCCCTGCTTGTCGCTCATGATCTCAATATGATGGAAATAGGGTTCCAGGCCGGATTTCCGGAGTTTCCGTTCCTGGTCAAGCAGGTCGCCCTTGGTGGCGACGATCAGTTTATAGCGTGTTGACAGACGCTTTAAGACGTCTTCCACATCATCGAGAAGCCGCAGGGGGGAATCCACCAGCTTTTTTCCGGCTTCAAGGATCCTTCCTACCGAAGCTGCGGGCAGGCGGTCATTGCTGAGGCGCAGCGCGGTCTCCAGGATGGAAAGGGTGTATGCCTTGGCCCCGTATCCGTAGAGGGGAAGGTTCCCGATTTCGGTCCTGAAAAGTTCCGCGGAACTTTCTTCCGGAGGAAGGATGTCCTTCATCTCATCGCAAAAGACCTTTTCCAGCGCCCGGTAATGCGGCTCGTTATCCCAGAGAGTGTCATCGGCGTCAAAACCGATGATCCTGATATCTGCATGTGTTGTCATCTTGTTTCTCCGTGCAAATATAACAACAATATGCCTGAAAATGAATATCTTTCTGACGCTGTGAAAACGGTATCCACTGCGGTCCCGCCGGCGGACTTATTCAAAACATGCCGCATCTGCCGCTTGGAAATATTGTTTGCTTCATGTATATTTTACTGATGAAAGATCGTTTTTTACGGGGAAGAACATGAATATTTTATACGGTGTCCAGACCACCGGGAACGGACACATCGGTAAATCACGCAGTATTGTGCGGGAGCTGAGGCGCCGCGGCAATAACGTGCGTGTGATATTCAGCGGGGAACAGCAGGATATATCCCATAAAGTGGAGGATTTTAAGCCCTATCGCGTATTCAAGGGGCTTACCTACGTGACCGAGAACGGCAAGATCAACTATATCAAGACGGCCCCGCGTCTGGACGCATTTTCCTATGTGCGCGATATCCTCACCTATGACGCCCGGGACATCGATCTTGTGATCACCGATTTTGAACCGGTGTCCGTACAGGTGGCGAAAAGGAATAAAATACCTTCCGTGGGCATCAGCCATCAATACGTTTTCCAGCATGATGTTCCGTACCCGCCTCTCCAGATCATGGTGCGGACGATCATGGAATACTTTGTGCCGGCGGACTTTATCGTTCCGCTGCACTGGCACCATTTCGGTTTTCCCGTCCTTCCCCCGGTCTTTCCCCGCACGCATATCGATGCCCAGGATGCCCCGGAACGTCCGTATGTGATGGTATATCTGCAATACGAGGATCCGCGGAACGTTCTGGAAATGCTCCGCCAGTGTCCCCGGGATCATGATTATTATTTTTTTACGAACGTGAACCGCAAACAGAATAAGGACAATATCTATCTGTTTCCCAGGGACCGTCAGGATTTTCTGAACAAACTCGCCCTTTCGGAAGGGGCCATCCTCCATGCCGGGTTCATGGCGAACAGCGAATCGTTCGATATGGGGATAAAAACGCTTGTCAAACCCATTGCCGGTCAGGCGGAGCAGATCGCCAACGCGATGGCGATCGAACAGCTGGGATTCGGGAAACATATGCATGAGCTGGATCCCCGGGAGGTGCGGGAATGGCTGAACATGCCCCCGATACGGGCGATGAAATATCCGGATACGACCGTCCGTTTTGTCGACTGGATCGAAAAGGGCGTTTTTAATACGGAAAGCCTGATCGAAATGTGTGAGGAACAATGGTCAAAAATACCGATCCCGCATATTTTCCGGCGATGAAGCCGGTGACATGAGGATATGCACAGATCTGTAAACAAAAAGGATATTGCCAATTCAGCAACCGTGACAAAAAAGAAAGGAAGTCATTCTGATGAAAAGGATCCTGATCACAACATTATTCTGTGTGGTATTTGCGTTTGCGCAGGGCCCCGGAGCACTTGTTGAAATACTTTCGGACCTGCCGGAACTTGAGCATGCGCAGTGGAGCGTGTATGCCCGTTATGTTGATGAAAAAGAAGGTGAATCTCCGATCATCGATCATCATTCCGATATGTCGCTTTCCTGCGCCTCAAGCCTGAAAGTGCTGACCCTTGCCCTTGCGCTGGATAAACTGAGTGCAAATTACCGTTTTAAGACCCGTTTGTATTACAGCGGCGAGATCGATGGGGAGGGAGTACTGAACGGGAATATTTATATTGCAGGCGGCGGTGACCCGACACTGGGAGGCGATCAGGTCGGCGGCGCGTATCCAAGGAAAAAACTGCTGTCCGAATGGGTAAAGGCCGTAAAACGCAAAGGGATCAGGTCAGTGAACGGGGCGGTGGTCGCGGATGAATCCCTGTATCCGCCGTATCATGTTCCCGGCCACTGGACGTGGGAGGACATCGGCAATTACTACGGTGCCGGGCTGACCGCCCTCTGTTATGCGGATAACAAATACTATCTGGATTTTGTGCCCGGCGAGCGCGAAGGGGATCCGGCCAGGGTGCAGGCCA